>JAJTHY010000126.1 GCA_021298045.1 Candidatus Jidaibacter sp. | reverse complement strand
CTAAAAGCCGCTTTTATTTCTATCTCCCCCTCTACCTCACTTGAAATTACACAGACTAATTCTGATATTATTTTTCAAGGGCCAAAGCTAATGCCAATTGTAGAATCATTTAAAGTTAGCATTAAATCGACCAAATTAGTAAAAGAGAATTTTTGCTTAGCCTTATTGTATAATGCGCTTACTGTGCCACTTGCAATGCTCGGATATGTAAATCCAATTGTGGCTGCTGTTACCATGTCCACATCTTCAATAATAGTAGTGCTAAATTCGCTTAGGGTGAAAAGGTGAGCACCTATCTCTCACTTTTTAAACATTGTTATTTTTTAAATCTTTACAATAAATATTCATAATATTATAACTTATAAAAATACAACTTTTACTATGATGCGTGAATTAGAACTAAGCTATTTTCATGATGCTATTGCGAATAATATCCCCCTTGAAAGCAAAACAATACTTATTACAATACCCAATAATAAACGCGAAACTCTAATCCTTTTAAGAGAAAGTTTATCAAGCCCAAACGCACCCTCACATCTTGACATCTCTTTTAAATGCGAGAGCGGTATTAATGGAGCATATGGCGTTGTGTGCCATTCTTTGAGAGGGAGTTTAACAAAGCCTATCACTATTCATTTTGATAACTTTGATATGAAAAAGCTTAATCATCTCGCAAATGCAATAGGATCAAATCTATATCCAATAGGGCTAACATTGGATTTGGAAGGAAATAAACCAAATCAACGCAGCCTTAAGTCCATGTGCAACGCTATAGGTAGGTGCAATAACCCCTTCAAATTAATACTGCAAAATAATAATTTGAATCAAACTAAAGTTATAAATACTTTTTGCAAAATCAAATACCCAGCTGGGATGATATTTGATTTGAGCAATAATTCGATTGGTAATGCTGCTTTTGACGGATTGCTTAAAATGATTAAAAGATGCGGCCTGCCTTTGTCTCTAATTTTAAATTACACTGGAATCAATGGTGATGCTCTAAAAAGCTTGGCTCAAGCTATATCATCCAAATCCCTACCCGCAGGTTGCTCATTTGACTTAAGCCTCAATCCAATTTCAGAAGAAGCTGTAGATAATTTGACTGAGACTATAAATAACCTAACTTTTATGGCGCCCAATTATATAGCCATAAAACTTGAAAATGCCTTATTATTGACTAGTCCAGAGAAAAAGCACATCTCTTTAAAAAACTCCATCTACAACTACAATATTAAAAGCAGTAGCTTTCTTATAAGCCTAATTTTATCACCAGCGTCACCCCTTATATATTTGCCACCTGAAATACTAGCGCAGATTATTGCTCCAATCATACCACCATTCAGCGAGCTTCTTGAAGCTCCTAATGATTTATTCTATCAACATATTGAAAATATGCGATCAAGATAACAGCTTACCCATCTAATGCCTTAATCTTTCTATGCAATGCCGTACGGTCCATACCAACATGAATAGCTGTTTTAGATATATTTCCCCCATATCTGGATAATTGGGATTTTAGATATTCACGCTCAAAGTTATCACGAGCTTCCTTCAAAGGCTTGGCAAATGCCGACATGACCCAATTGTCCTGCTCAATGGCGTTATTTGATGACTTAATCTCTGCTGGCAAGTCGCTCACTTCTATGCACTTTTGGTCTTTAGATTTCATTATCGCCAACCATTCTGCAATGTTTTTAAGCTGTCTAATATTGCCTGGCCAACTATATAGTTGCAGCGCTGAGATAGCTTCTGATGATATGCTGATAGCCTCAGTGCCATTTTGCAATTCAAAAGCGTTTAGAAATTTCTCCATCAAAACCCCTATGTCTTCCGTATATTCACGTAAAGGAGGTATATACAGGGGCAGTACATTTAACCGATAATATAAACTGGAGTTTAAAATACCATCATCAATAGCTTTCCCAAGATCTTTAGAGGAAGCGGTTATTACGCGCACATCAAATTTAACATCTTGTAACACAGCCAAAAATCTAGATTGCACTTTTGGGCTGAGGTCAGTTACTTCATCAATATATAATGTGCCCCCCTTACATCTCTGCAACAGCCCAATTTCATGACTTTTACCAAACAACATGGCTTCGAAATTTTCATCGTTAATACCGAGGGCATTTAAAACTACAAACGCTTTAGATGATCTATGTGAATTTTTGTGAATATATCTTGCAAGAGATTCTTTACCCACACCGTCTTCGCCCGTTATAGTAATTCTACTATTAGAATCAGCAGCACTTTTAGCGCATTTTATAACTGCTTGCAAAGCACGAGATGAGAATTTTAACTCAAAAAGAGAATCATCCGAACCACGCTTTAGCAAATTATTTTCTAGTATAAGATTATAATTATTGACAGCGCGCTCCACCATCAAAGTCAACTTTTCAGCTTTAAATGGCTTTTCAATAAAATCATAAGCACCAAGTTTTATGGTTTGAACCGCAGTTTCAATATTGCCATGCCCGCTTATCATTATTACAGGTAACTCTGGATATAGGTTCTTTACGGCTTTAAGCACCCCAATACCATCCATCTCACTACCTTCTAACCAAATATCTAAGATAACAGCTTGGAAAGATTCTGATGTTACAGCCTCAATAGCTCTAGCTGCAGAGCCAGCTCGCACTGTGGTATAACCCTCATCATTCAGTATATCTGAGACGAGATCCCTGATATCAACTTCATCATCAACAACTAAGATATTAGACATAGATCTACATTATTCATATAAGTCCAATTATATAACTAAATTACAGAATCTCAACCGGCAATCTAATTGTTATATAGGTGGAATCTTCAGCATGTTTTATAAATAGCTCCCCTGCATGAGAGTCCATAACCTTTTGACAAAAATCAAAATTTTTATAATGAAGCAAATCCCCTACGTCTTTAGTATTAATATTTTTTATTATAAAACTCATTATAAGATTACCTTGCTGTAATAATTCAACCACAGACAAATTCTCAATCTTACCTGCAATTTGAATTATTTTTAACACTAGATCTTTCAGCGCTTTTTCAAAATATTCATAATCAACTTTGATCTTTGGGCTATCGCTCAATTGCCTATAATTTATTTCCGACCAACCAGCCTCCTTAAAAAGATTTTCTACTATAGGCTTCATTATTATATATTTTAAACTGTGTAATTTTTTATTACTTAAATAGACATCCAGCTTGTTTATTTGCTTTTGTATATTATTAAGCATATTACTTCGCTCATTTTTTGCGCTACCCTTCACATTATATGGCTTCTCTAACGCACTTTTCATCCGCTCCAATTCCGATTTCATAGCATTTAGAAGCTCGTGAAATTTGTCTGAATTTTCACTTATATCAATATCATCTTTTTGTTGATTGATTTTCAAAAGATACGATTTGTACTTGCTTATACGCTCAATGATGCGATCAACCTTAACTGGCAAACTTATAATATCAGCAACCATTTTAGAAAGTAGCTTTAAAGATTCCTTCTCCACAGAATCATCGGCCAATAGTATAACTTCTGGCTTACTTAAACTTCCAGGCCTAGCTCTCAGTATACCGTTTAAAGATCTGTAACAGT
Organism: Candidatus Jidaibacter sp.; assembly: GCA_021298045.1. Lineage (GTDB taxonomy): Bacteria > Pseudomonadota > Alphaproteobacteria > Rickettsiales > Midichloriaceae > JAJTHY01. The sequence goes on along the minus strand of JAJTHY010000126.1, from coordinate 659 downwards.
CAGCAAAGTTATCGTTGCTAACATGATATAAAACTATCGAATTTAAATATTGGTTAGAGTGGATAGCGCCCCATAGTGCAGATTCACAATCAGTGCTTACCACGTCATATCCCTCTTTTTCAAGAACAACTGCCAAGTTATCATGCACCTTATGTGCGTGTGTATAGCATATTACTTTCATATAAAAACCCACCGACTAAATATTGCCTCAAATCTACAACTTGAAATTGAATAATGCAACTTATATTTGCGTATTAGGCAAGATTTTATTATTTTTGTAATAAAGCATTTGCATCAAAAATATTCTAAATTTCAAAGCATATAACATCATATTCACATTTTATGCAAATAAAATTTGATATTTTCAAAGCATATCTATGGTTGCAATTATATCTAGGGTTGCATGAAGAAAAGATAGTAAGCAATATGTATCTGAAATTGTAGATAAAACAGTATAAGTTATACCAAAAGATATACGCTTATGTCCAATTATTTTTGGTATTAGTATATTGAGAATCCAGGGCAACCGCATTAAAAATTTTCATATCGTATCTGAATTATGAATAAGGCGTCGTCAAAAAATGGTTAATTAGCATAATGAGTGTCATTGCAGGACCACTACCCTTTTTGTCATCCTCGCGTAGGCGGGGATCCAGGCT
>JAJTHY010000161.1 GCA_021298045.1 Candidatus Jidaibacter sp. | reverse complement strand
TGTCATCCTCGCGTAGGCGGGGATCCAGGCTACACAACCAGAATTTATGGATTCCCGCCTGCGCGGGAATGACTATGAGTAGATGGAGCGCCACATTCACAGCGAAGATTTTAGAGGTTTTTGCTTTAAATTACAAGGTATCAATTGAAGCTTTTATCCATGTTCGTGTTGTAACGCCGTTGCTTCTGAATTTTAATGCGGTCGCCCTGAGGTGATTAACTAGCCAGATATCTATGAAGCTCTGAGCCATTATGCTTTAGCCATTTTTTGGCCGATTCGTAATCTGGGTATATACTTCCAACTAATTTCCAAAACTTAGGCCCATGGTTTTTCTCTATAATATGGGATAATTCATGGGCTACTAAATATTCCATAACAAATTTAGGAGCAAAGATTAGGCGCCAGGAAAAAGATAAATTTGCAGCATGAGAGCAACTTCCCCACTGACCTTTGGTGTCGCGTACACTAATCTTATCATAAGTAACACCAAGCTGCTTGCAATATGAGTTAGCGCATTCTTTTAGATCAAGTTTTATAACTTCTTTAAGAAATATGCTGAGTGTTGTAGTAGAGGGTGCAAAAACCTTGCCACTTTCTATTCTAGGCACGCTGCGCTTGCATACTACAATTTCGTGTAAGTGCCCATAAATAGGTATGTGCGTTGAGCATGGTGAATCATGGATTACTGCACTTCTAAGCTTTCCCCTAATCCAAAATTCGCGAGAGAGTAAAAAGTTGTGTGCTTTTTTTATATTAGCGCCTGCAGGCATAACCAGTTCTGCCCCTTTATGGGTTATGCGAATGCTAACTCTTTCGGCCCTTGAGCTATGACGCACGTTAATGCTTATGGGCTCACCATGAGCAGTTAGAAGTATGGGGTCGGGTATTGACATGGCTTTTGTTTTAAGAGCATTAATAACATGAGGGCACTATATCATCGCCATTTGGTTGTTGGTAATATTATTTAGCATAACATAAAGTGGTACAGCTATATTACTTCTTAGATTTAGCAGCAGGCTTCTTAGAAGGTTTTTTCTTAGCTGCTGAAGTTTTCTTAGCTACTGAGGTTTTTTTAGCCTTCGCTGGCATTGCCTTGAGTGACTTAGAAGTAGCATGAGTAGTTGTTGTTTCACATGTTTTGCACGCTTCCTCAGAGTAATGGCTGCAATTCATAAATGTATATATAGCGAGAATAGCTCCCAAAACACCTGTTATTGCAAAGAAAACATGGCTAACATAAAAACCTAAAAGTGTTAGTAGCAAAACGGAGCCACCGATTAATACACGATTTTTTCTCCAAGAATTCAAAGAGCTATAGCTCCACTGAGGTGCATAGTGATACGGGCAGCTTTTTTCATCTTTGTGAGCGAGCTTTGCCATGAGTAAGCCTAAATAACACATTCCGCTAAAGCCATTCCATATAAGAGCCGCTCCGATAACTCCATTAGCTGTGAAGTAAGAAGAACTTAATTTATAGCCAAATAGGGTGAAGACAGCGATGACTATACCCGCCAAAATAAGGAACTTGCTTTCAGTGTTCATTGACTTAGAATTCATAGAGATATCCAATTTATTCATTAATCCAATATACTAACTCTGAGCTATATCACCCAGGTTTGCAAGCAAAAAATGCAAATAGCAAATTTCAACTGATTACCTCCTGATGTTGGGGGGTATGGCAAAGCGGAACAGTTCAGAAAGATGATATTGGGGCAGAGCTATATGAATCTTTTGATACTGCATACATCGGCAACCTAAAAAACGCATGTCAGAATATTTTTGGCCTTATAAATCAAGGTTTAGAAAAAGCTGGGTTGGAGATATCTTAAAGTTAAGCTTACCATTTATTCTTACGCAAGTATAAATAAAGGGCCCCTTCGCCTCCATGTGTTCTGGAGGCTTGGGAAAAGCCAATTATAAATGGTGCTATAGAATCCGTGTGAATCCAAGTAGGGAGCTTATTTTTTAATACAGATGGGCTCTCTTTACTTCCTTTACCAGTAATCACTATCACCAATCTATGAGAAGAAGCGAAAGACTTTTGCACAAATGCTTGCAAAGCATCAAAAGCTTGCATCTCTGTAAACCCGTGCAAATCTAATTTAGCATCTATAAATATCTGACCACGGTTAATTTTGCGACTGATTTTAAAATCTAAATTTGTCGGCGCAATATAAGTTTTGGGAACGTTTAATTCTAACTTAGACTCAGGCTCTCTTATGACAATTTTCTTGGCAACAGGTTGGGTGGCTTTAGAATTTTTTTTGATGGTCAACTTCTTGACTGTGCATACCTCATTAAGCCAAAGCAGAAGATCATTTTCTGATAGATGTTTCGAGTTTGTCATAACTACCTCGCAATAAAGAAGGCTGGCATGCGTACGCCAACCCTCAAAGAAAGCTTAGTATCTGTTACGATCTAGCTTATTTTTTCTTCTAGCAGATTCAGCTGCTTTACGCACTTTTGCTTCAGATGGCTTTTCGTGAGATCTCTTCATTTTCATAACTCTGAAAATTCCTTCACGTTGCATCTTCTTCTTAAGTGCTTTGAGCGCCTGGTCAACATTATTGAAGCGAACCAATACTTGTACCATTTTTAAACCCCCTTTCCGGAATTTGTGTTAATATTAACTATACAAGTCGGAAAGCTAAGTGTACCAAAATAATTACCAATATTCAAGAGTTATGAGCAATGAGCAAAACAATCCTCATCACAGCAGGTGCGAGGCGCATAGGAAAGGCTTTAGTTGAGCACCTTAGGAAGCAAGGGCATAGAGTTATATTCACCTATAATTCCACTAAATCTGAAGATGTAGATTCCTGTCAATTAGATCTAGCAGATGCCGAAGAAATTAATAAATTTTGGTCTAACTTGAATACGAAAATTGATGTACTTATAAATAATGCTGCATGCTTTGAAAAAGATGATGCAACCAGCACAACTTCAGAAAGCATTCAAAAACACATAGTAATAAACCTTACAGCCCCAATCCTTATGACTCAAAAATTTTTGGAACAAGCAACTAATGGATTAGTTATTAACATGTTAGATAAATGGGCGGATTCTCGCCCTCAAAAATTTTTATCCTATAGTATAAGCAAAAATGGTCTTGAAGCCTTTACTCACTATATTAATCAAAACTATGCACCACAGATCCATGCATTTGGCATTAAACTTGGATTTACGTTATACAATGAAAATTTTCCTCTTAAGTTTTTCAACGATAAAAAATCGCTATATCCATCTTCTATAGAGCAATTAATAGCACTGGTAGACTTTATAATTTCTAATGGTAAAATGTCTCCAGGTGTTATCGATTTATAATTTTTATGGAAATCGGATTATTAGATCAGCTAATTAAATCATTTGCCAAGCTACCTGGCCTAGGGCCTCGTTCAGGCAGAAGGGTTGCTTTACACCTACTGAAGAATAAACGTCAATCAATGTTAGATTTATCAAATTTAATAAAGTTGGTGGCAGAAGAGATTAAAACTTGTTCAGAATGTGGCAATCTAGATGTAAAATCGCCTTGTGGAATTTGCTCAAATCCGCTTAGAGATAAACAGATTATATGCGTAGTTGAAGATGTTTCTGATCTATGGGCGATTGAACGAGGTGAGATATTTAAAGGAGTGTACCACGTACTCGGCGGCACCCTTTCCGCGATTGAAGGGCGCACACCAGATAAACTCAACCTGCCTAACCTGGTTAGCAGGGTAGATACAAATGCTGTAAAAGAGGTAATAATTGCCACTAATTCCAACTTAGAAGGTCAAACAACAGGATTTTATGTCGCGGATATATTGCAGCCATTTAATGTGAAAGCCAGTAGACTAGCTCATGGAATCCCAATAGGTGCAGAACTTGATTACTTGGATGAAGGCACTCTTTCTCATGCACTCAAAATGCGCCAAGATTATTAAGGTAAAAAGGTCTTAAGTTTTTATTTCACCCAATCTCTGCTCAAGCTCAGCAAAAGACGGCTGATACTTACTAGGCACGTTCCCTCTACCTATCTCCACAGAAACCTGAGCAGCATTACCTTTTAAGTGTGCAATAATAATATCGCGAATAATCATATAAAATTGTCCATCTTGCTCTCTAAGTAATTTAGCTTTGTTGGCGAAAGGGCCAATGAAACAATATGCCAGAAATACCCCCAAGAAAGTACCTACGAGCGCACCACCTATCATCTCACCCAAAATTGTAGGCGGCTTATCAATACTAGCCATAGTCTTGATAACACCAAGAACCGCAACAACAATACCAATCGCAGGAAGCGCATCCGCCATGCCTTGAAGCGCTGTAGATGAACCAAGAGCTTCATGATGATGCTTATCTAATTGTTGCTTCATGGCATCTTCAACCTGAATTGGATCTTCCAAACTCATGGTGATCAACCTTAATGTATCGCAAATAAAATCGCAGGCAAAATGATCATTAACGATTTTGGGATATTTGCTAAAAATTGAGCTGGCTGTAGGCTTTTCTATATGCTCTTCAATAGCTAACAAGCCCTTTGTTTTTATAGTTTTTGTTACTGCAAACATTAAACATAAAAGGTCTGAATAATCCTGCTTATTCCATTTTGTGCCTTTAAAGCACATGCCAATATCACCAATGCTGCCCTTAACATTCTCGCCTTTATTACCCACAATATATGCACCTATAGCAGCTCCAAAAATCATTGTTAGCTCTATTGGAAGCGCATGCAGAATAACTTCTATCTTGCCTCCAGCGCCAATATATCCTCCAAAAACAGTGATTAAGGTTAGCACTATGCCAATAATTGGTACCATTTTTTATCCAAAAATCTTTATATTTCAATTATACTAACTTGCTATTATATAAAATACAATTGTTTGTAATTGCGACTACCCAAAATGTTTAAATGGTAGTATATATCTTCTAAGGTCAAACTTTATTCTTCGAGACATATGATAGTTGCTTATGTATTCTCTCCAAAAACTGGAGTTAAAAAAGTAGAGGTAGAAGCTGGAGATGCTATACCTAAAAATACTGTTTGGGTAGATTTGCTAGAACCCACTATAGAAGAAGAAAAATTAATAGAGAAGGAATTCAAAATTGATGCCCCAACTCGTGAAGAGATTGATAAAATAGAGGTGATGAGCCCATTTTATAAAGAAGATAACTGTTATTACATGACGGTAACAGCCTTAAATAAACCTGATAAAGAGCATATAGATGCTGCCGCAATAATATTCATTTTGCATTCTAAATGCCTTATTACATTGCGCCACTCTAAACTTAAATCCTTTAGTTACTTTTCTAATAGGGCAATGCGCTATCCAAATATGTGTACTAACCCAGATGTAGTGCTTGAAGGCCTTGTGGAATCTATAGTAAATAGTATAGCAGATGTTTTAGAGAAAACAGGAAATGAGATTGATCAGCTTCTTGTTGATGTTTTTGAAAAACCATCAGACATAAAAGCCCGCAAGAAAATACGTAAAGGCTCTAAACCCAAAGTTGATAGTAGCGAGATTGAAGAAAAACCAGGCCTTTATTACACAAACGTAATTAAGCGCGTTGGTAGAACCGGGAACTTAATCTCCAAGATCAGAGAGAGTTTGGTGAGTATCCACCGCATGCTAATATTTTTTGGTCAAATAGATGACAGCAGATTCTTGTCTAAGAAAGAGCAAAGAGCTCGCTTTCGTAATTTAACAAGAGAATTGCACTCATTAACAGAATATGCTAACTTCTTAGCTCAGAGAAACAGCTTTTTGCTAGACGCTACCCTTGGCATGATAAACGTTGAGCAAAACATGATTATTAAAGTGTTTACAGTTGCTGCTGCTGTTTTTCTACCGCCAACACTTATAGCAAGTATTTATGGCATGAATTTCCAATCTATGCCCGAGCTTAGTTGGAGTTATGGATATCCGTTTACATTGCTTTTAATAGTGCTATCTGCAATATTGCCGTACTATTATTTCAAGCGTAAAGGCTGGTTATAAAAAGGCCCTTTAAATAAAATACAGGGCAACCGCATTAAAAATTTTCATATCGTATCTGAATTATGAATAAGGCGTCGTCAAAAAATGGTTAATTAGCATAATGAGTGTCATTGCAGGACCACTACCCTTTTTGTCATCCTCGCGTAGGCGGGGATCCAGGCT
>JAJTHY010000086.1 GCA_021298045.1 Candidatus Jidaibacter sp. | reverse complement strand
ATAAAATGGCTATGAAAAATACAACAAATCTCCACCTCTTAGTCATCCTCGCTATTGCTTGGGATCTTAAGATCCCTGAACTGCGTGCGGAATGACAATTAAAGCAAAAACCGTGCCTTTTTTGTAGTTGAATTAGCTATAGTACGTCAATGGCTCTAGATATAATGACTGAAGCCCATTTATATTGCTTTAGGCCGCTTTAATAATAGTTTTACTTAGATATAAATGTATGCTGTGCTGTGCTGCGCTACCCAACGCAGCGAAGCACTTCTTCATGGTCAGAAAAATGCAGATACTCTTTGCCAATAATTTGATATGTTTCATGTCCCTTGCCGGCTATCAGTAACATATCGGAAGGTTTCAGCAATTTAATTGCCTCTGCAATCGCAACTGCTCTATCATCAAATTCTATGGCCCCTTTACAGCCTTCCATAACTTGCTTGCGAATGGACGATGCATCTTCAGTCCTCGGGTTATCATCAGTAACTATAACTGTGTCCGCCAACCTAGCTGCTATTTCACCCATTATTTTTCGCTTACTCTTATCTCTATCGCCGCCACATCCAAAAACAACAACTATCTTGCCTTTACACTCATGCTTCAAAGCCGTTAGCGCCTTGTCTAAAGCATCTGGCTTATGCGCGTAATCCACGAAAATTTTCGCGCCATTAAATTCCGTAACAAATTCCATTCTACCAGGAGCCGCTTTGATCTCCGGCACAATCTCCACAATTTCATGGGGCTTCATCCCGGTTGCAATTGCAAGCCCAATAGCTGCCATTAAGTTATAAATTTGAAAGCTGCCTTCTGGGTAAAATTTAGTATCAAACTTAGCGCCTAATATCTCCAAAGAGATATCGGGTTTTTGTGAGCTGAGTAACTTGATGTGATTGCCAGACCTACCATAAGATAAAATCTTGATACGCGAATTATTGGCAAGCGCAGTGGAAATTTTTTCAAATTCTGGAATGTCCGCATTAAGAACTGCATATCCACTTTTCAAAACTTCAGTGAATAGCTTTAGCTTTGCTGCAAAATATTCTTCCATGCTATTATGATAGTCTAGATGGTCCTGGCTAAAGCTGGTAAATGCCGCAGCCTGAAATTTTATTCCATCAACTCTGTGTTGAGAAATGCCATGGCTAGATGCTTCCATAGCCACATGCGTTATCTTATGAGCATGTAGATCTGCAAGGATTTGATTCAGCGTAATTGGATCTGGGGAAGTTAAGGTGTCGCCTACATCGAATTTAGCATAATTTGATAGCACACCTAAAGTTCCTACGCTTGCACTTTTATGCTTCAATAGTTCTGCGATCTGTTTATAGAAAAAAGCCACTGAGGTTTTGCCACTAGTACCAGTAACAGCAACTATATGCTTTGGTTGTGGCTGATAAAAATCATGAGCCAATTTGGCAAGCTTAGTTCTTGTATTTTCTACTCTAAGAATTTCAATAGCATCATTTTTATAAGCAGAATTTTTTTGAATAATAACAAGGGTAGCGCCACGGCTAATCGCTTCATCTATAAAATCATCACCGTTTAATTTAACGCCTTCAATCGAAACATAAATAAAGCCACTCTCAACTTTTCTAGAGTCAGAAGTTATACCTCTGTACTTACTTAAATCAAATTTTTTATTTGTCATCTCCTACCTTTAATGCCGCGATGAATGCTGATTGTGGTATCTCCACATTACCAAATTGTCTCATCCTTTTCTTACCTGCTTTTTGCTTATCAAGCAATTTACGTTTTCTGGATACGTCTCCACCATAACATTTTGCAGTTACGTCTTTCCTCATCGCACTGATTGTTTCACGCGCAATAATCTTTCCACCAATCGCAGCCTGAATTGGGATCGCAAACATATGCCTCGCTATCAGCTCCTTAAGCCGCGCACAAATCTCACGCCCGCGAGATTCTGCCCTCGCTTTGTGCACAATCATCGAAAGCGCATCCACTGGTTCGCTATTAACCATAATGGAAACTTTAACCAACTCTCCCAGGCGATACTCATCTACGTGCCAATCAAAGCTAGCATAACCCTTGGTGCAAGACTTAAGGCGATCATAGAAATCGTATACAATTTCGTTGAGTGGCAGCTTATAGATAACCATAACACGGTTACCCACATAATTAATGTCAACCTGCTCCCCACGCTTTTCGATACATAGGCTTAGTACTGCACCTAAATATTCATCTGGAACAAAGATAGTTGCCTTAATCCATGGCTCTTCCATACTTTCTATATGCGTTGGATCTGGCATATCTGCAGGATTATGAATTTCAACAGTAGTACCGTTACGCAAGTTTATTTTATAAACTACGCTTGGGGCTGTGGTTATAAGATCTAAATTGAACTCGCGCTCAAGCCTTTCCTGAACAATCTCCAAATGTAATAAGCCTAAGAAGCCACATCTAAAACCAAAGCCTAAGGCTGTTGATGACTCTGCCTCAAATTCAAAGCTTGCATCATTAAGTCTTAGTTTAGCGAGGCTTTCTTTAAGGTAACTAAATTCGCCTGCATCTGATGGGTAAAGCCCACAAAAAACTACAGGCCTTGAAGGTTTGAAGCCAGGCAAGGCTGTATCACAAGGATTTTTTTCATCCGTGATAGTATCGCCCACATTGCAATCCGAAACCTGCTTTATGTTAGCGGTGATAAAACCAACTTCACCAGATTTAAGCTCTTCTAAATTAATTTTCTTAGGGGTAAAAATCCCCACGCTATCAACTGTATATGTAGTATTATTAGAAAGCATTTTTACCTTCATGCCTTTTTTAATACTGCCATCTATCATGCGCACTAATATAACCACGCCTAAGTAGCTATCGTACCAGCTATCAACCAATAGCGCCTTAAGAGTTTTACTTACATCACCTTTTGGCGCTGGCAATTTAGTAACTATTGCCTCTAAAACCTGATCTACCCCAACCCCTGTTTTGGCTGAAATATTGATGGCCTCGCTTGCGTCCAGTCCAATTACATCTTCTATCTGCTGCTTTACTCTTTCTGGATCCGCAGCTGGAAGATCCACTTTGTTAAGCACTGGAATAATTTCATGGCTATTGTCAATTGCCTGATAAACATTAGCAAGCGTTTGCGCTTCCACACCTTGGCTTGCATCCACAACCAATATTGACCCCTCACATGCAGCAAGAGATCTGCTAACCTCGTAAGCAAAGTCTACATGCCCGGGTGTGTCAATAAGGTTTAAAGTATATGTTTGCCCATCTTTAGCTTTATATTGCAATCTAACAGTTTGAGCTTTAATGGTGATGCCGCGCTCTTTTTCGATATCCATAGAATCCAAAACTTGGGACTCCATCTCACGCTTTTCTAAACCCCCACACATTTCAATAATGCGGTCTGCAAGGGTGGACTTTCCGTGGTCAATATGAGCAATTATGGAAAAGTTTCTAATTAAATCTATGTAAGAGGACATTTATACATGTAACAATTCATCTGGCAGGAATATACATTGAGATGGACTTGTGGTCAAGCTCATGCAATTGCGGTATGCCCACTCTTTTATCTCTTCTTCGCCCCTTTTCCGCAATATTTCATTAAGGAAGGCCATAGCACATAATGCCGGAAAAAGCAATAGACCTCTTCGGAAACTCTACTTCTGCTGCAGGGCGACCGCATTAAAAATTTTCATATCGTATCTCAATTATGAATAAGGCGTCGTCAAAAAATGGTTAATTAGCATAATGAGTGTCATTGCAGGACCACTACCCTTTTTGTCATCCTCGCGTAGGCGGGGATCCAGGCT
>JAJTHY010000080.1 GCA_021298045.1 Candidatus Jidaibacter sp. | reverse complement strand
CTACAAAAAAGGCACGGTTTTTGCTTTAATTGTCATTCCGCACTTGTTGCGGAATCTTAAGATCCCAAGCAATAGCGAGGATGACTAAGAGGTGGAGATTTGTTGTATTTTTCATAGCCATTTTATAAGGGTTTAGCTATAGTTGGGTGCTCAGCACCCGCATATACAAATTTTTTGCCCCCAGCCAGCGCTTTTCCTTTTATAGTGTTTGATGGCTTTAATAATAAAGTTGTTCAAGGGCAATTATAGCCACATACTCTACTATCCAACGATTTCGGCATAGCTGAAGAAAAATTCTATTTCCTTTTCAGCATTTTCCAATGAGTCGGAACCATGCACGGAGTTCTCACCTATACTTAGAGCGAACTCTTTTCTTATTGTGCCAGCTGCAGCTTCGTTTGGATTGGTTGCACCCATTACTTCTCTATGTTTTGCTACAGCGTTATCTGCTTCAAGCACTTGTACTACAACGGTTCCTGATGTCATGGTTTCTACCAATTCGCCATAGAACGGGCGAGCCTTGTGCACATCATAAAATTTTTCCGCTTGCGCTTTTGTCATCATTAAGCGTTTCTGTGCAACAATGCGTAGGCCAGCCGCTTCAATTACAGCGTTGATTTTACCGGTAATATTGCGTTTAGTTGCATCTGGTTTAATGATGGATAGAGTTCTTTCAATTGCCATTTCCTACCTATAAATAATGGTTTTACGAAGACGCAATTATAGCGGTTTGCAAAATATTATCAACTGGTAACCTGCGCTCACATGGTTGATCTAAATATATCCCATAGCCACTGGTAACACATGGGCTGTTTACATCATAACGGGATGGGTCACCATGGCCACATCCCGAGAGCGTTAATACACCAAAAAGCAATGCGCCTAGTAAAATAATGTTTCTCATATTAATCTCCAAAATAACGGCGCTAGTTTATCAGCGCGTCGTGTAATACTTGGGTTAAGCTTTCAGATGCACCGGATGCATATAGTGTTATTGAAGCATCGGTAACATTTGATTGCACAATTTTTATATCCCTATCTTGTACCATTTGAAAAACTTTTTCAATGATTTGGTTGTCGCGTTTGATGCCAAATCCAACAATTGTTATTTTCAGCAGATTCTTTTCCGCACTAAACCCTTTGTTTCCAAGATATTCAGAGACTTTTGGCAAGTCATCATTTGTGGTGGATAGTAGAATTTTGTTTACCCCATCCTCCCAAAAAGAATTTTCAACAAAGCAATTTAATGAATTGATCTTTTGAAGTGCTTCAGCTGGTAGGTCTTGAGTAGCTGTTTTAATTAGAGCCCTGCCTTTATTATGGGTTATAGCTGTTATTTTTGTCGTCTCCATATTTGCCCCGCAAATGTTTACAGTGGTTCCTAATGAACAAGGCTCAAAAGTTGAGCGTATCCTTACTTTTAGATTATATCTCTTAGCTATTTCTGCTGCTCTTGGATATAAAACCTTGGCCCCACCATGACCTAAATGTATTATTTGGTCATAGTCCATGAAATCAATTTTTTTAGCGTTTTGGAACTTGTTAGGGTCTATCGAGTAAATGCCACTAACATCGGTATAAATGTCACAGATATCGGCATTTAAAGCAGCGGCCACTGCTACAGCGGTTGCGTCTGAACCACCTCGCCCCAAAGTAGTTATGGAATTTTCAAATACCCCTTGGAAGCCACAAATTACAGGGACTATTCCTTTATTGATTAGTTTCAAAAGCCTCTCGGTTTTTATTTCTAAAATACAGGCTTCAGAAAAATTTCCATTAGTTTGAATTGGTAACTGCCAGGCCTGCAAAGCCTCGGCTTTTATCCCTATTTCATTAAGTGCTAAAGCCAATAAACCAGTACTTATAACCTCTCCAGATGCAAGCACAACATCGCTTTGTTTATCAGTTAAGGGGCTTTGTATAGGAGTGAGCTGTTTAGTTAGCTGCACCAAAGAGTCTGTAACCCCTGCCATTGCAGAAACAACAACAGCAACCTGATTTCCAAGCTGTAATTCGGCCTCTATTAGTCTTGCAACATTCTTAATCCTTTGAATGTTTGCAACTGAAGTGCCACCAAATTTTTGTATTACTAAATTCATAGCTTTTATATTAGCATAGTCTGCTGATTGTATAACGTTTATCCACAAATGGCCAGCGAGATCGATAAAGTTTTAAAAGACGCGGATATTTGAAGATTGAACCAAAACTATTTTGCTAGTACAATCTCAAAAAAGCACTTTTTTATGGTTAAAGTTTATGTTCGATCTTGTTAACATCGCTTTTGCTGCGGTAAAATCTGCCCCAACAGAAGTAATTGGTGGGCTTGCGCTTGAGGGCAGCTCTACCCCCTCAGACTTATCACTTTGGGGGTTATTCTGGCAAGCTGGTGCAGTAGTTAAATTTGTGATGATAAGCCTTATGCTTTCCTCCATTTGGAGTTGGGCAATAATTTTCGATAAGTGGCTTTTAATTAAGTCTATAAATTCCAAAGTAAAATCCTTTGAAAAATCCTTTTGGTCTGGCCAATCATTAGAAACTTTATACGAAAGAATAAAAGGTAGAGATTCGCACCCTATGGCTATTGTATTTTCTTCTGCCATGCACGAATGGCAAATGCGTAGCATGAGAGACTTGCAGGAGAGTTCATCCTTAAGAGCGGGCACAAAGGAAAGAATATATCAGGCTATGCAAGTTTCCATTAACAAATCTTTGGATGCGCTAGATAAGAACTTGAATTTTCTTGCAACGGTTGGCTCAAGTGCTCCTTTCGTAGGTTTATTTGGAACTGTTTGGGGTATTATGGTTAGTTTTCAATCTATTGCGATTTCTAAAAATACAACGCTTGCTGTGGTGGCTCCAGGTATTGCAGAAGCCTTATTGGCTACAGCATTTGGGCTAGCAGCTGCAATACCTGCAGTAATTTTCTATAATAAATTTGCAAATGAAACGAATAGAATTTCAAGTAAACTAGAAGACTTCAGTGCGGAATTAGGGGCGATTATGAGCCGAGAACTCGATAATATTAAATAGTTATGGCATTCAATTTAGTAACTTCTCGTAGTAGAAAGGCCGGTAAAAGACATATAAATGCAGAAATAAACGTTACACCACTTGTTGATGTAATGTTGGTGTTGCTTGTTATTTTTATGATAACTTCTCCAATGCTTGTTGCCGGTGTGCAGGTGGATTTGCCAAAAACTAAAGCCTCGGCGCTTTCTGGGCAAGATGAACCAATTGCTATTTCCGTTGATAAATTTGGGAATATTTATATTCATGAAACCAAGATAAAAATGGAAGATCTAGAGAAAAAACTTGCTGCAGTATCGCAAGAAAGAAAAGATATACGCATATTTGTACGGGGCGATAAAACTATAGATTATGGCAGGGTTATGCAGGTTTTCGGAGCCATAAAATCTGCGGGGTATAAGAACATTGCACTAGTATCAGAAACTATTAATGAGTAGTTGAATTTTATGAAAATGGGATTGTACTGCTCTTTACTGCTACACCTAATTATAATAATCCTAATGCTTTTAGGCTTTCCATTGATTGCCAGCGAGATGAACCCAGATTATGCAATTATAGCTGAAGTTGTACCTGTAAGCGAACTAACCAACGTTAAAGTTAAAAGCTCTGATAAAATAGCGGAGCAAGAAAAGGAATCTAAAAAGGTACCAAGGACCGCCGAAGCTCCAAAACCTGAAGAACGCAAAGCTTCTAAAGAAAAGGAAGTAAAGCAACCGGATGCAGAAAAAGTTCCAGATAAAAATGTGAAAGACAAAAAGGATAAGAAAGATCCAAAGAAACCAGATGAAAAGAAAGAAGATGCCAAAAAGAAAAAAACTACTGACGATTTTGCAAAAAGCATTTTAAAAACCTTAGAGCAAGATTCCAAGAAGAACATAGATGCCAAGGCAGACAAGGATTTTAAAGATTTGGAAAAAGCATTAAAGGGGGAAACCAACAAAGAATACAACCCTAATTTGCCTATGACGATTAGCGAAGTTGATGGCATAAAATCCCAAATAATTAGCAAGTGGAATACCGCTTCCTTTAGCGGGGCAGCAGAAAAAGGCATGCAGGTAATTGTAAAGATAGAGCTAGATATGGAAGGTAAAGTTATAAGTGCAATTCCAATTGCCGACAATAACTCATCTCCATATTATCGCGCTTTTGTAGAAAGCGCAGTTAGGGCAGTTAAAATGGCCTCACCTATTCAAAACCTAAGTAAAGAGAAATATCACACCTGGAAGGATATAGAGTTTAGATTTGACTCCAGCGGTATGATTTATTAGCTGTAAATTGGAAATCTTGAGCACATATCGCGCACAAGCAGAGCGGCTTTCTTTTCAGCGGCAGAGTTATTTTCAGGGTTTTGCGCTAACCCATCTAAGACATCAGCTATCAAACCTCCTATAATTTCAAATTCTGCGTTGCCAAATCCTCTAGATGTGCCAGCAGGTGTACCAAGCCTTATGCCAGAAGTTATAAATGGCGTTTGAGTATCAAAAGGAATAGAATTTTTATTGCAAGTTAGCCCTGCGTTTTCTAAAGAGTGCTCTGCAGCTTTTCCTGTTAAGTTTTGTGAGCGCAAATCTACTAACAAAAGGTGGCAATCTGTCCCCCCTGTGAAAATAGTGTACCCACGATTTTGCAAAGTGCGCGCTAGCGTTTGCGCATTGCTCACAACTTGACTCGCATAAATTTTAAATTCTGGTTGCAACGCTT
>JAJTHY010000167.1 GCA_021298045.1 Candidatus Jidaibacter sp. | reverse complement strand
TCGTCGCTAAAGCTCCTCGCAAAGACGGGGCGCGAGTGGGAAACTTTGGTTTTATAGCAATAGAGGGATTCGACTTGGTGCTAGAACTGCTTGTATTGCTCACTCTAAACCTATTTTGAACTTTTAATGCGGTTGCCCTGATGGGTATTAAAAGATAGAGATTTACAAAGGTTTTTCTGGGTCAATGGTCTTTTTCCCTTTTCTTATGGAAAAGTGTAACTGAGGCTCTTTCACATTGCCAACTTGACCAACAGAGCCAATGCTTTCGCCACGCTTAACCTGAGCGCCTCGCTCAACCACTATATCTTTAAGATGGGCATAAGCTGTCATTATGTCACCTTCATGCCTGATAATTAATAAATTCCCATATCCTTCAACGTTGTTGCCTATGTAAACCACTTTGCCATCAGATGCTGCTGAAACCGGCGAACCTAAAGGTGCCACTACATTGATGCCTTCGTTAAATTTGTTCCCTGTTTTCCCATAATGACTAGTGACTTTACCCTCTACTGGCCATTCAAATTTTGGAGAATTAAGAGGAGAAGCTAACTTGTATGTAGTGCCTGTAGACGCTTGTACTGTGTGACTTTCTTGTGAATCTTTTTTCTGTCCATCTACCCGCTTTTCCAAATCCATATCAGTTAATTTACCTGAATCATTGGCTAAGTGCTTTTGATCAGATTCTTCGGGCAGTGCGGTCTCTTCTGAGGTTTTATTATCTAGAGCCTGAAGCTTAGTTTCAATAATTTCTTGCTCTTGGGGCAGATCATTAAAAGCATCATTATTGCCTTCAGGATTATTGACCTTCACTTGTTCATGAATATTTTTATTACCTGATTTGGAAAAAATTATATTACTTTTATCTACATACGGCGCTGGCTTTTGGCTACAAGATGTTGCCAAGAATGCAATGCCGAAAATAATTATTTTTACAGTTTTTATATTCATTGCAGTTTACTTTTTGAGATTGTTAAAAGCAACCGCATTAACTTTTTTATCATCTAATTCGGCTACCATTTGCTCTAATTTACGAACATTA
Source organism: Candidatus Jidaibacter sp. (assembly GCA_021298045.1). Classification (GTDB taxonomy): domain Bacteria; phylum Pseudomonadota; class Alphaproteobacteria; order Rickettsiales; family Midichloriaceae; genus JAJTHY01. The sequence continues at coordinate 5,043 of JAJTHY010000167.1, read as the reverse complement.
TCCTTAAATTTTGCTAAGTCCGCTCCTTTAAGTGGAAAAAATTTGGGAGCTTTGATTTTTGCTGGATTAACTTTCTTGCCATCTACTATAACTTCGTAGTGAAGGTGAGGGCCAGAGGCCAAACCTGTGTCCCCAACATAACCAATTATTTGTCCTTGCTTAACCCTAGAACCATCATGAATGTTGCTAGCAAAACGGCTTAGATGTGCATATAAAGTTGAATACGATGGTGTATGCTTAATTTGAACATGCTTACCATAGCCACGGCTTAAGCTTTTAGCAAAGGAAACAACTCCATCACCAGCAGCCAATACTGGCGTGCCTTTAGGAGCTCCATAATCCAACCCTTGATGCATCCTGGAATATCCAAGCACAGGATGAGTTCTCAAGCCAAAGTTCGATGTTACCCTGGCGCCATTAATTGGAGTTTTCAACAAAGATCTCTTGATGCTATTACCGCTTTTATCATAATATTCAATGGCACTTGCATTTCCGGTATGCCTATAAAGCTCTTTTTGGGTACCACGCAAATTAACGTTGGCATACAGAATTTTCGGATTTTTTACAATTTTGCCGCGATAATCAGTTTGATATTCATACATAATCTTGAAGTGATCCCCGGAATGAATATCTCGCTGAAAGTCAACATCATAGCTGAACAAATTTATTAACTGCGATATTACGGATGGTTCTGCTCCCGCTCTACGTGCAGAAGAAAATAAACTGCCATTAATCGTTCCAGAAACCAACTTAACCTGCCATTCCAATGGCAAAGGTATTCTCTTAGTTTCATAAGTATTTAAAGCTGCATTAAGTTTTGTTTCTAATTTATGTGAATCTAAATATAGAACTACTTTTTTTGGTATGGCCTTTGCTCCCGAACTATTACCTTGATCCATATGTATTTGAATACGAGTGCCAGCTTTTGCCTGCGTAAGATATGTGGAATTCCTTATAGATTCCAACAGCTTATCTACTATTTCTTCGTTGATTTGAGCGGACGAAAAAAGGGTCTTCAGCTTATCAGATTTATTTACATCTATAGAAATGATTCCATCTGAGTCTTTAATCCATTGGCTATTGGGGATTTCTGAAACATCCGCCCCGGCCATATTTAGGGAGATATCATCCGTGCACGTAAAAGACTCACTTTCATCTGTATAGGAAGAAACTTTAGAGGTAATAAGGTAGGCGTTTAAGGTGATGGAAATGATTGTGACAATCCACAAAAATACTTGAAATCTAACTCTAAACAATCTTTTTTCTACCATTTGCACCACGAATTACACCAGCGCCAAGCTAGCTATCACCTAAAACTTGGCATATGAATTTTATATATCACTAAACCATTAAGAGCAAGAGTCTCGCTTAATATTTTTACAATTACATAAAGATACGCTGAAGTGTGGAAATAATTATCTTGATCAAGAACACCAACAAAGAAAATGCGACCAATCCGCCAACCCATAGCAAGATGAACCAAATCCAAGGCTTAGTGATGGTACATATTTTTTTCAGAAACTTTTCCTCTAAATACATAATAAGCGTAAGCAGTGTAGGACAATATTATTGGTAGCAAGATTGCAGTCCCTATAAGCAATATAGATTGTGATTCTGGGGCAGCAGCAGCTTGCCATAAATCAACTTTATAAGGCACAAGCCATGGCCATATACTTATCGCCAATCCGAAAAAATTAAGGGCAAATAATGCAATTGAAAGAAGAAAGGGAGCTAACTCCTTTTTCTGCTTCAATGCTCGCTCATGCATAAAGAAAATCACTGCTACTGCTATAGGTATTGGGCTTAAAAATAAAATGTTAGGGAAGCTAAACCAACGATGACTAACACCTTCATTTATATAAGGCATCCAAAGGCTAACCAACCCCATAAATGCTAAAACATATATTGATACATAAGTAGAGCATTTTCTGGCCCACTCTTGAGTGGCTCCTTCGGTTTTATAAATTATCCAATTCGCTCCCATTAACGCGTAGCCAAAAACTACTGCCAAACCACTCATGAAAGAGAATGCGGAAATCCAATCAAAAGGGCCGCCAGAAAAAGCATTATTGGTCACGCTAATACCTTGCACTATCGTTCCAAGCATTAAACCCTGAAAAAAAGCTGCAAGTATGGAGCTGAAGTGGAAAGTGTACTCCCACATCTTTATTGCTTTATGAGATTTTGCTTTAAATTGGAACTCAAAAGCAACGCCTCGAAAAATAAGGCATGCTAACATAAGCATTATTGGCAGATATAGTGCTGGCATCAGAATAGAATAAGCAAGTGGAAAAGCTGCAAAAATACCCCCTCCACCAAGCACCAACCAGGTTTCGTTACTATCCCAAAATGGAGCTATAGAATTGATCATTCGTTTTCTGCAAGCGTCCGAAGGGGCGAAGGGGAAAAGAATTCCAACACCCAAATCAAAGCCATCTAAAAACACATACATGAAAACAGCTATTGCTATTATTCCACCCCATGCAAGAGGTAAATTTATTATGTGTGACAAGTCAAGCATCTTTGCCTCGCTTCGATTTTTTGTCTATAATTGCTACTGGATCTTTTAAATTGTGTGATCCAACTATGGCATCCCCTATAACGTCAGGTCCATTATGCATCAACCTTATAACGTAATATAGGCCAAATCCAAAAACCATAGAGTAAACGCAGATAAATGTTATAAGGGAAAACAATACACTTTCTGCCGGAACAGGAGAGAGCGCATCTTTTGTTCTAAGAAGACCATAGACCAAATATGGCTGCCTACCTACTTCTGCAACAAACCACCCAGAAATGATCGATATAAAGCCAATTGGAGAGCAAATTAGGCAAGCTCTACTAAACCATCGCGTATTAAATAATTTCCCTTTGAAATATAAGATGGCCCCACTTATACCAATAAATAGCATAACAAAGCCTAAGCCTACCATTATTCTAAATGCATAAAATACAATTGCGACTGGGGGGCGTTCATCTTTAGGCCAATTCTTTAACCCCTTTACTTCTTCATCTAATGAATGAGTTAAAATCAAACCAGTTAGATATGGTATTTCTATCGAATACTTTGTAACCTCATCTTCAGCATCAGGAACTCCAAATACCCTAAGATTGGCGCCTCTTTCATTTTCCCAGATCCCTTCCATGGCAGCTACCTTTGCTGGCTGGTATTCAAGAGTTTTTAAGCCTTGGAGATCCCCTGCTAATATTTGTAATGGGCTAAGAATTGATATTGTAATCATGGCCATACCAAGCATGATTTTTGCATGGTCCTTATGAATGCCTTTAATTAGATAGTATCCCGCAACTCCAGCTATAACAAAAGCAGTGGTTAAATATGCCGCCATTATCATGTGGGTATATCTATAGATAAAGGATGGATTAAAAACCACTTCCACCCAATTAGTCGGGTAAAAAACACCATCGGCATCAATTCTATAACCAGCTGGTGTATGCATCCAACTGTTAGCGGAGAGTATCCAAAATGCAGAAATTAATGTGCCAACCGCTACAATAAGGGTTGCAACAAAGTGCATGCGCTCGCTCACCCTATTATGCCCAAATAACATTATGCCGAGAAATGAAGCTTCTAAGAAGAAGGCGGTTAAAACCTCGTATCCCATAAGAGGACCTAATATGTTACCAGTATTTTTGGAAAAGACGGACCAATTAGTGCCAAATTGATATGAGAGCATAATGCCCGAAACAACGCCCATGGCAAAAGATACGGCAAAGATTTTTATCCAATGCCGGTATATTTGCATATATACATTCTTACCTGTTTTTAGATGCAGAAACTTTAACATAGCCAGCCAACTGGCGAGACCAATAGTAAAAGCTGGAAATATTATATGGAAGGAAACAGTGAACGCAAAGTGAATTCTGCTTAAGATTAATGGGTCTAGTACTGAAGACATTTCAACCTCCGGGTTGCATATAGTAATATACAAGATATGCAAAAATTCTGCAACGCTAAGTTTCAGTCAAGCCTTGACATTTTAAGTTATAGGACTTACTGATGTGAAAAATGTTTAGGTTTGGGCTATGCTTTCAAGAAAAAATATTTTCACATTTGATATTGAGACGGTAATAGATGCCAATATGGCTCGAGAGTTTTTAAAACTTCCGGAAAGCCTAAGCGATGATGAAGTGGTGCAAAAGCTGGAAGAATACCATCTCAGCATTACCGATGGAAAAAATTCATTTGCCAGGCAGTTGTTTCACAAAGTTGTTGCGATTGCATTTTTGCATGCTGAAATAGCGTATGAGGATGGAGGCGAGTCTTACAGGCTAGTTGATTTGAGAGCGGGAGGTAAAAACAATTTTAGCGAAGAAGAGCTTATAAAAAGCTTTTTTACCCATCTTAGCGGATTAAAGCCTCGTCTAGTTACATTTAACGGCCGCACATTTGACCTTCCTGTGCTCAAATATCGAGCTATGAAATATGGTATTTCAGCAGCTTGGCTTTATAGAGACGGTGATAAATGGAATAATTACAATTCAAGATATAGCGCTGATTGGCATTGCGACCTTTTAGACGTGCTTTCAGATTTTGGTGCATCCGCAAAAGTAAGGATGAATGAAGTTTGTGCGCTACTAGACCTTCCTGGAAAGCTAGATGTTGATGGGAGCAAAGTAGCGGATCTTTACAAAGATGGTAAACTCAATGAGATACGGGATTATTGCGAGCTAGATGTAGCCAATACTTATTTGATATATCTTTCATACATGCGTCATACCGCTAACATTAGTCAGCAATCCTATGAGCAGGCTGTTCAAGATCTTTACTTATACATGGAAAAAAACTCTTGTGATAAAAATCATTATTTGGACTTTTTGGAAAATTGGGGAGGTTTGTAATTATATACTCCGTTAACTTAAAAAATTGACGTTGTCGCTATTGCAGGGCGACCGCATTAAAAATTTTCATATCGTATCTGAATTATGAATAAGGCGTCGTCAAAAAATGGTTAATTAGCATAATGAGTGTCATTGCAGGACCACTACCCTTTTTGTCATCCTCGCGTAGGCGGGGATCCAGGC
>JAJTHY010000025.1 GCA_021298045.1 Candidatus Jidaibacter sp. | reverse complement strand
TTCCACCTTGTTGTGGGAGATAAAGGCGCCACTGGCGGCGTTAAAATATTACCTTATGAAGATGATAGAAGCGGCAAAATAACAAATGTTGCTGTACAGAACCGTCCACTAATAACTGGAGAAATGTTAGTAGATGCGCAAGCTTCTGTGAATAACGGAATGCCTGTTGTGAATTTCAAGTTAAACCAACTTGGGGCAAAAATATTTGCTGAGGCTAGCTCAAAGAACATAGGGCGAGCATTTGCAATTGTATTAGACAATGTTGTTATAAGTGCACCAGTAATTAAGGAAGCCATATTAGGTGGCAATAGCCAGATTTCTGGTAATTTCACCATCGCTTCTGCTAATGAATTAGCTTTGTTACTGCGAGCAGGCGCCCTACCCGTTCCCTTACAAATTGTTGAAGAACGAAGTGTCGGCCCTAGCCTAGGGTCGGATTCAATAGCAGCTGGCGCTAAGGCTGGAATTTTAGGCACATCATTGGTGCTTGTTTTCATGTTCTTGTTTTATTACTGGTTTGGAATGGTAGCAAATGTTGCTCTTATTCTGAACTTCTTTATGATAATTGCTGTGTTGTCTATATTCGATGCAACACTTACAATGGCTGGTATTGCCGGCATCGTGCTTACTTTAGGCATGGCGGTAGACGCTAACGTTCTAATTTTTGAGCGTGTGCGAGAAGAAATTTCTAAAGGAAGAAGTGCACTTTCTGCTATAGAATCTGGTTATGAGATGGCATTTGCAACTATCTTAGATTCTAATATAACCACTGTACTTGTTGGAATAATATTATATGCCTTTGCATCGGGTCCAGTTAAAGGTTTCGCTGTAACGCTGGTTGTTGGTATCCTATGCTCGATGTTTACTGCTGTTACCGTAACTAAGGTTATAATATCTCTGTGGTTTAGAAAATATAAACCAACTAAACTCGCAATATAAGGTTTTAATGCTTAGCATTTTAAGAAAATATTACTTAAACAGCAGCCTAAGCAAGAAGATTATTATACTGATTACATTGTTCATAACCATAGTACAAACCACTCTGATTGCCACCCTAGCGATAGCTTATTATAAAATAGGGGTAGAGTCTCTGTTTAACGAGCAAATAAGTAAGTCCATCTCGCAAACCGTGGAAGTTTCAGATAGATATTTGAAAGAGCACAAAGATAATATCAAAGCAGATACGTTTGCGCTCGCTAAAGATATAGAAAAAAATTATAACATTCTTTTAGAAGAGCCAACTTTGTTTGTACCATTTCTTGACAAGCAAGCCGAGCTTCGCAATTTATCTGAAATAGTTGTGTTTCAATATGATAAAGTTATAGCTAAAAATTCTTTCTCATTCGCCTTTGCCTTTGAACGATTACCCGAGCAAGAATTATTAGAAGCCGATACAGGAGAAGTAGTTATATTAAGCAGCATTAATGAAGATAAAGTGCGTGCGGTAATCAAGCTATCTCACTTTGTGAACACTTATTTACTAGTGGGTAGATATGTAGACCAATCAATTATAGATTATTCCAAAAACACTCAAGGCTCTGCGCTTAAATATAATGATCTAATGACAGATCTTAAGTCCCATCAATTAAAACTTGAGATCATCTTCATAATTGCTTTTGCAATACTATGCTCACTCTCGTTAATCTTAGGAAGAAAATTAGCAGTATTCATAACCAGACCACTTAACAATTTGGTTGATGCGACCAGGAAACTTAAATCCGGTGATTTTAGTCATAAGCTGCCAGAAAAAGATGGGAAAGATGAAACAGCAGTGTTAACACGGGCCTTTAATCAGATGACCGAAACTTTGTTTACCCAGAGATCAGAACTTATAAGATTCAACAAATTAATAGATGAAAGAAGAAGATTTATCGAGAAGATATTATCAGAGATTTCCGCAGGGGTTGTAACGATTGATAATCTCAATCAAGTGCTTTTAGTTAATCAGTCTGCTAAAAGCCTGTTGAATTTACAAAGCTTTGCCAAGCGCACGCCATTGGAATCGGTGTTTCCAGAACTGATAGATCTCGTTATAGATGCTAAACAGTCTCCAAATGAAATAACTCAAAGTAATTTAAAGATAAATCGAGATGGTAAACTGCTACATCTATTTGTGAGAATCGGCATTTTATCTGATGAAGATGCGAAGGTGGAAACTATCATTATAACCTTTGATGATATAACTGAATTGGTTTCAGCGCAAAGAGCTTCAGCCTGGGGCGACGTTGCACGCAGGGTTGCACACGAAATAAAAAACCCTCTCACCCCTATAATATTATCCGCTGAACGCATTAAAGCAAAGTACACCTCCCAAATCAAAGAAGATCCTGAAAACTTTGAGAAATACATCTCAACGATAATTCGTCATGTTCAAGATATCGGGTGCATTGTAGAAGAATTTGTTGAATTTGCTCGCATTCCTAGCCCGAAAGTTGGCAAGCATAATCTGGTACCGATCATTAAAGAGCTAATTTTCTCTCAAAAAGTTTCCACCAAAAATATTGAATATGATTTTATTAATAATATAGGCGAAATTTGCAATGTCCGTTGTGATTCTATGCAAATATCACAGGTGTTGCTGAACATATTAAAAAATGCAGCTGAATCAATTGAGCAAATAAATCCTAGCCATATGCAGGATCAATGTGGTAAAGTGTCGCTGGAAATCAATGCACGCAACAAAGAATTTGTTGAAATAAAAATAATCGATAATGGAATAGGCATGAGTCCAGAAATTTTAGAAAAAATTTTTGAACCTTATGTAACCACTAAAAGCAAAGGTACGGGTTTAGGGCTTTCTATTGTCAAAAAAATCATTGAAGATCACGGCGGGGTGATTACAATCAAACCATTAGATCGGGGCGCCGAAGTAAAATTTACACTGCCATTATATAGGAGCGAAAAATGAACTATAAAGCTAATCCATTTTTTCAAAATAATCTTTTTGGAATAGCGATGATGTTAATGCATGCGGTTGCACTTTCAATATTATATGCGGTAGTAAAAGAGTTAACTAAGGAGCTTAATTCAAATATGGTAGTATTTTTATATAAGTTCAGCTTGTTTGTGTCAGTAATC
>JAJTHY010000136.1 GCA_021298045.1 Candidatus Jidaibacter sp. | reverse complement strand
TTCTCCTTTGTTTTCAATCCATCCTTCTATTTATTAGCTATTCCTTAACTTCCGTGTCGGGGAGTGTGTTAAAAACTATTATTTTTGCTCTTTAATTGCCGTTTAGAAGATTTTATTGTATAATATGCCAAAATATTCGTGGTATATTTATGTTAGATAAGCATTCAAGCAAAGGTAACGTTGATAAATTTATGAAGCGTTTTCTTGGAGTATCCACACAAAGCGCCTCAATGCTATTTTCTATATTCAACCCTTATGGAGTTAATGGCTTTAGTCCGATTTTCTTGGTGGGATTTAATTTTTTGTTTTCTAATTATTTAAATAATTTATTAGAAACACATAGTGATTGGGATGAGCGGCGCAGAATAAATGATGCCCCTAGAAAAGCCATAGAGGATAATATCTCAACAGGATTTTATAATTTGGCCTTTAATACACTTTGTTTTGAAGCGAAAACATCTTTTTTAAATATGGTTAAATTTTGTATAAATTCACTTTTATTAGAATCAACCTCTAATTTACTTCCTAATGCCATTTCAAATTCAATTTATTCTGAAAAGTCAACTTGTCATTTTTTAAGCAAGAGTGATAAAGGTGCAGAAAGTAGCAAAAACGAAAAGCCAGAAAACATCGTAAGTTCAATTGGTAAGACACGAGACCTTTTTTCGATTGTAAATAGATGCATAACACTACCGAATAGACTTTATGAAATATGGAATTGCGCAACCACATTATATAATTTAGCACAGCCAATGACTGAGTTTCTGCCTTATCCATTTAACTTTAAATATGGGCTTGTAGGCTTTATGGGGGTTTCAGTATTAACTAAACTTGCTTTTGACAAAGCGTTGCATAAATTTTCAACAACGTTTGGTAACCCAAGTAGTGAAATTTACTCATATAAACTAAAGGATTATATATTGAATAATTCAAAAGACATATTGTCTCGCAATGCATCTGCTGCTGTAACGCATAAGCTTCAAGATCATTTAAAAGATGAAAATAATCGTTGTTTAATAAATGGAACTTTCTTGTATTATTTTAATCAATTTTTACAAAAATCTTTTGAAAGCTCAAAAGATTATATTTTTCATATAGTAATTGGTGGAGCTATTCTAAGTAATAGCGCTCTAAATTACAGAGATCATTTTATTCCTATAATAAGTGCTTCAACAACTATAACCAGTCTTTTGGTCGATTTATCTGATACTTTCTCAAATTGGTGGTATATGAATGACAGCATAAGTAACTTAAACGAATTAATGGAGCGTATATCTGAGGCTAAAAGTCTTTCTGAAGCGGCTAGCAAAAAAGTTATAATAGTAAATAAAGGCAAGCTTTTGGAGTTTTCCGAAGATTTTATTTTGCAAATACCAGGTTCAGAAAAATCACCAGCCATTTTAAAAAGTGTTATTGAGCCTGGAAAAATCGTTCGCTTACATGGTCCTAATGGAGTGGGTAAAAGCACTTTAATTACCAGTATCCTTTTAGGAGATAACATAAAAGTAGGTACTGTGAATAGAACTGATTCATTACATATATCGATGCAGAACTATACGCCAATACCAGGCTTTACGCTATTACAAGATATTGTAGGCTCTGAAGAGATCGATAAAGGTAAATTAAGTCGTATAAAAGGATTGTTTGGAAAATTTGAAAACTTATTTGAAGGCCGAGAAATAAATGAAAAAACTACAACAGATGATTTATCTGGTGGCCAGAGGAAGGTAGTAAAATTAATCTCTGCAATTGTAAGTGAGAAGAAGCTAGTAATTTTAGATGAACCTTTTGCAGAAATGGATGATTCTAATATTCAGGAATGCATAGCTCTCATAAAAGAAGAAGCGAAGGAAGGTAGAGGATTTTTGATAGTTGACCATATTGGAGAAGGAGACAAAAGCAGAGATGGCTTTTATGATAGTGTTATAGACATGAAGCTAAAGAATTTCTCATACGGAAAAACCAAGTGGTCACAGAAAAATTTTGTTAGAGAATGAGTTTTGGCATTAGCTATTGCATTACAATTCAAAGCGCGATTGTAAATGTTTATATTCTGTTTTAGTTAAGGATTTAAACTTTTTAGAAAAGTTATCATAACGAGAATGAGTGCAGGCTTTTAAAGAAATTTTCGCCTCAGATGTTTGCATTAAAGGGCATTTTAGGATTGTATAAATGGGGAAATGATAAGTGAAATTAAGACCGGTGAGATCTAAAAGTTTAAGCTTTGAGTTTGTCAGGTTTAACAGCGAGTTAAGATTCGCATCTGTCATTTTACAATTTTCAAAGTGTAAAAAAAGCATAGTATTATTTTCGGTAACTGCCTTTAAAATTGCGTCAAAGCCTTTTGTTCCGAACTGAAAATTTGACATTTTGAAATTAGTGATTTTAGGATTATTAAGTAGATAATTCCCTATAGCATCAAAATGATCTTTTGAAAACCCAAAATCATAAGTAGTGTTTATAAAGGATAGTGAGGTAAGAGATGTTAAAACATTCAAGCAATTAAAGAAGT
>JAJTHY010000108.1 GCA_021298045.1 Candidatus Jidaibacter sp. | reverse complement strand
TGACCTGATTTTTCCTCTGCTACTGCCTTAGCTGTAAAACTATCTGTCAGTTTTATAACCCTCTCAAACATGGATTTACCTCTAATAATGTTATTACCTTTTATGTTAATGTAACTTATAGATTTGCTAAAAGCTCTTGTAAACTATTTAAAAAAAATTTTAACGCGTTATTAGAAATCTGCATCTTCTTCCACTTCAGAATCAGACTCTGAAGAACTTAGTAGACTATTTGCCATTTCTTGCAACACTACGTAGTTTATTTTACCGGTTGCCAATATCGGAAGTTGAGGCACCACCCTCACTACTTTTGGCACACACAACTCAGACAGCCCTTGAGCTTTAAAGAATTGGTGTATATCTTCACGTTTCGCTTTTTCATACTCAGTAAATAAAGCAATAATCTCTCCCCTGCGTTCATCAGGCATTGATATAATTGCAGATTTATACTCGGGATAAAGTTTATCTATATACTCTTCTACTACACTTAAGGAAATCATCTCCCCAGCAAGTTTAGCAAAACGCTTAGCGCGACCTAAAATCGTTATATACCCATCTTCATCAATTTCAACTATATCGCCAGTATCATGCCAACCTTTTTTATTTTTGCCATCAATCACATACTCAGATCTTTGTATAACCCCAGGTTTATCAAGTTTTAAATACCCAAGCATCACATTAGGACCCGAAATAATTAATCGCCCACCTTTTTCAATTCCTTCTACAGGATCAAGATAATATTTCATACCAGGCAATATTCTACCCACTGAGCCAGCTTTGTAGTGCATTGGCGTATTTATCGCTATACCAGGAGAAGCCTCTGTTACACCATATGCTTCAAAAACACGGATACCGAATTTATCCATATATGTTTTTCTGGTTTCTTTGCGTAGTTTTTCTGCCCCTGCGAAGATATAGCGAACACTAAAAAAATCATATGGATGTGCATACCTGGCGTACCCGCTCAGGAAAGTATCGGTTCCAAACATAATGGTTGCATTCACCCCATAAACCATTTCTGGAACAATCCTATAATGCAAAGGTGATGGGTAGAAAAATACTTTAACACCATAAATAAGCGGCATCATTAATCCGCCTGTCAATCCAAAAGAGTGGAATATAGGTAACGCATTAAAAATTTTATCATGTGAGGAAAAATCTACAAAGCTAGCTACCTGCTTTATATTCGCTTGAATATTGGAATGAGAAAGAGCAACACCTTTAGGCGCCCCTTCAGAGCCTGAGGTAAACAAAATAACCGCTGGATCATCAGGTCTAATAGGGTCTTTATCATTAATCATTCTGTAAAAAGCAAGGGGCAAATAAGAGGCGATGACAGCAATTAGCTTATTCAGTGGATTAAGTGAAGACCTTATATCTTCCAAGTAGTGCACCTTAATTCCCTCAGCCTCAACCGCTTCGATAATTTGTTGGAAATTGGCCTTTTCTATAAACTTATGAGCGGTTAAAATACTTTTTATCCCAGCGCTTTTACAACATGAAATAAGACTTTTAGCACCAGTGGAGTAATTAAGCATAGCGGGAACTCGACCGTAAGCCTGAATCGCTAAAAAGGTTACGGCAGCACCAGCTACATTAGGTAAAAACAACCCAACACATTCTTTAGCAGAGGTGAATTTTTTAATCTTGGAGCCGAGTAAAAAACTACCTATAATGATTTTCTGATAGTTAAGTTTGTTATGATCAGCATCTTCTAATATATGATACTTACCACCTAGGTGGTTTTTCGTTTGTATAATTGATTCAAAAAGTGTACACTCATACTTACTGCCTTCAAACATCATGTTAGACATAATGTCATAAAGCTGCTTACCAATTAACTGCCTGCGCGCCCTTCCTAATAAGTTTTTTGGCACGTCTAAATTCCTAGGCTCCATTATGGTTATGGTGATTTTAGGGAATAGACGCAGCTTCATCTTACCCTTCAACCTAGAAAATGTACTATATTGCACCCCATCAATCCTAATTGGCAAGAGTTTGGCACCTGCTTTATCTGCAACTAATCCTGGCCCTTCATAAATTTTCATTAGTGAGCCGGTAACAGTAATTCGCCCCTCAGGAAATATTACAACTGGCTCATTGTTTTTAAGCTTCTCAATCAATGTTTTTGTAGCCATTGGATTGGTAGGATCAATTGGGAAGGCCCTAAAATAACTTAAGAATGGCCTAATCCACCATGACTTAGCCTGATAAGTATCGATTGCAAACACCAATGGCTTAGGTAAAAAAGCACCTAAAAGCGGAGGGTCCAGAAAAGAAGCATGGTTTGCTATAATTAAAACCTTGTCTCCTGCTTTATAAAAATTCTCAATACCTATTACCTCAACTCTGTAAATGAGATGAAATATTGTTTGAGCTATGCTTTTTAAAATTCGATCTGGCAATATTCTGGCTATGTATACTGTGGTAAATAAATTGGTAATTGCCAATATTAAAATAATATTAGAAACAGTTACTCCAATACCCAGCAATATTATAGAAACAATACTTGCACTAACTATAAACACCGCATTCATTAAATTATTTACAGCGATGATCCTAGATCTATGCGAACGCTTAGATTGAACCTGAATTAAAGCATAAAGCGGAACTATATATATCCCTCCAAAAAATGCTAGCATAAGCACCGAAAAAGAAACTGCAAGTCCATGCAAAGTGGAGAGGAAATAATGTATGCCAAGCAAGTGCTCTTTTTCAGTAAAAAATGTGCTTGAATACCAAAACACAAACATAAAGAATGTCATAAGCAGCATTGATATAGGAACATATTGCGTATCTATTTGCCCCTTAAGCAATCTATTGCATATAATTGAACCCAAACCTGTACCCAACGAAAACAAAGTAAGCAAAAGGGTAAACACTGAATAATCACTAAAAAGATTATCAATGGTAAAGTTAGGTAATTGGGACATCATAATGCCTCCAATTAACCAGAACCAAGATATTCCCAAAATTGACAAGAACACATCTTCATCTTTGCGTGCATAGTCAAGCGCTTCCTTAATATCTGTAAAAATATTAAATTTCAGTTGCAATCTTTCTGACCCAGGTTCCGTACTAGGAATAAACAAACTTGATATCAGCCCACCAACCGAAATTGCAAGCAAAGAAAAAGCTGTTGCATCAACTTTACCACCAGTGGCAGATATGATAACCCCACCCAAAATCATGCCAAATAAAATCGCCATGAATGTTCCAGCTTCTATTAACCCATTTGCTGCAATCAGCTCATATTTTTGAACATGGTCCGGCAATATGCTGTATTTTGAAGGACCAAAGAGTGTGGCCTCAATACCGGCCAAAAATATTGCAATCAACAATAACGCATAACTATGAAGGTAAAACCCTGATATGCCAATCAAGGTAGCAAAGATAGAAGTAAACCGTATCCAAATTATTAACTTACTTTTGTCAAATTTATCTGCAAGCTGTCCACTAAATATTGAAAATAAAATAAATGGCATCATGAAAAGCCCTAGTGCCAAAGTTATGATGATAGATCGCCCCATGGCAGATAAATCTGTAGAATGATAAGTTATCAACATCATCATAGCTGTGCGAATAAGACTATCGCTAAATGCACTCAAGAACTGACAGATAAACAAAGGCAGGAACCTAACCGTAGTCAATAAACCTGAGATTGTACCAACTTTTTCCATTTAGTTGCCCTTATTATTTTACATCGCGCCAAATGCGCTTGTAGGCAAAATACATTATAGCGGTAAATAGGGAAGTAAATATAAGTATTTTTACACCTAAGGATTTTCTATTTTCCATTTCAGGCTCCGCTACCCACTGTAAAAAGTTCACAACGTCTTTTGCCATTTGATCTACTGTAGGCTTTGTACCATCAGTATACTCCACCTGACCTTCACTGGTGAGTGGAGGGGTCATAGCAAATTGCGAACCCCCACCAGAGAAATAAGGATTATAATGCATATTCTCACCAAGCTGGAATCCTTGTGGGGGGTCTTCATACCCAGTTAACAATGAATAAACATAATTAGCACCGTTTTCACGAGCTTTTATAATCAGCGATAAATCAGGTGGTAAAGCGCCATTGTTAGAAGCGCGCGCAGCATTTTCATTTGCATATGGACCCACAAAGTAATCTGACACACGACCAGGACGTTCAAACATCTCACCTTCAGCATTGG
>JAJTHY010000017.1 GCA_021298045.1 Candidatus Jidaibacter sp. | reverse complement strand
CTGGATCCCCGCCTACGCGAGGATGACAAAAAGGGTAGTGGTCCTGCAATGACACTCATTATGCTAATTAACCATTTTTTGACGACGCCTTATTCATAATTCAGATACGATATGAAAATTTTTAATGCGGTCGCCCTGCCTAAGGAATGCGCAAGCCTCATTATGCAGTTGCGCGTAAAAATTATTTTATATACACTATCTAGAAATACATACCTGCTGTAGAATGGAAAATAATATATATTTGGCAAATTTGAGAATAAGAGATAGTTTCAAAATGCATTTTTCTAACGACAACCCCGATTTGTCAAAGAAACTAATAGATGTTGGATTGATGCCAGAAAAAACTTTCAAGGTATTGTTCAAATTACATAATGGGACAATTATAATTGGTGATGAGGTAACTAAAATTGCTATTGATGAAAATGCTGCTCATAAAATTATAGTCACTCTTGAAAAATGATATGACAAATTTTACTGAACTCAAAAAAAATCGAGTGGCTTTGATCGGGGATCCAAACACTGGCAAGACCTCTCTTTTTAATTTACTGACAGGTTCTAAACAAACTACAGGCAATTGGTCTGGTGTTACCGTGCAAAAAAATTGTCAGGAAGTCATGATTGAAGATCAAATGATAGAATTCATAGATTTTCCAGGAGTGTATAATATATCTACTGCAGATGAGGCAACAAGCGAGCAAAAAATCTTGGTAAATTCTATACTAAGGCAAGAATTTGATCTGATCATAAATGTTGTTGATATATTGAATTTAGAACGGAACCTGTACTTAACTGCTCAACTTTGCGATATTAGGCGTCCAATGATAGTGGTTCTTAATTTTGCAGATAAGATAACTCAGTATTATGCGCAAACTAGTGCAGATAACATAAGGAAAAAGTTGGGTGTTCCATGTTTAGCAATTTCCGCTAAATCTGGTTTTGGGGTGGATGAGTTAAAAAAACTTATAATTGCAGATCAGGCCGTACCTATTGAAAATAAATATCCTAAGAAAATTGCTGGCATCATTACTGATATCTCAAGGCTTATAGCTAATAAGGCCATTGCATATTTTTTAACCATTAAAGCTTTAGAGGGAGGGCAAAGCGGGGCTGCAATCGCTGATATCATACTAGGCCCGGAAATCCATCAGGCGCGAGCCGACATAGAAAGCGTTTATGGGGAAGATCCGGAAAATTTAATAATTAGTGCAAGGCTATTGCAAGCTAAGAGATTAACCACAAAAATGATTGGGGTTACTGAAGAAAAAAATTGGGTAGATACGTTGGTATTTGGAAATATAACGGGGCCACTGATTTTCGCATTGATGATGGTATTCATGTTTACTTTTAGCATCAATGTCGGGGGTATTTTTCAAGACTCTTTTGAGCTAGTGGCACGCGCCATTTTCATAGATTTAACTTCTTTTATTTTGGATTTTCTTGATGCCCCTAAATTACTTCACTCTTTGATTTCAGCAGGCCTTGGCGGAGGTATAACTACTGTTGCTGCATTCATCCCTATTATAGCTAGCCTTTATTTAGCTCTTTCGTTTTTGGAGGACTGTGGCTATTTATCGCGAGCTGCGCTTTTGGTAAGTGGATTACTTAAAAGAATAGGGCTGCCGGGAATGGCATTTATACCACTTATTGTAGGTTTTGGATGCAATGTTCCTGCAATAGCTTCCGTTCCTATATTGGAAAGCAGAAAAGCCCAGATTAAAACTGCTATTATAGCCCCCTTCATGTCATGCAGCGCCAGACTTGCTGTATATTCTTTATTTTGCGCTGCGTTTTTTAAGGAGAATGCAATAGCTGTGGTGTGTTTTTTATACATTTTGGGGATTGTAGTGGCGTTGTTTACCGCGCTGCTGCTTAATTTATTTTTAGGTAAAGATGAAGAGCGGCCTTTAGTGTTAGAGTTGCCAAGGTATCAAATTCCATCAATTGAGCATTTGTTGAAGAAAACTGTGCATAGGCTCAACTCTTTTCTATATGGAGCCGGCAAATCAATCATTATGATTTTTATCTTGGTTCAAATGCTAAGTGTTGCTTATGTAGCTTTAGGCAATAAGATGAGCTTCGCCGAGGCGCAAAACTTTAGCAAAAGCAGTATGAGCATATTAAAGCCCATGGGAATAACAGAAGAGCAATGGCCTTTAGGCGTGAGTTTGGTCACCGGTATATTAGCTAAAGAGGTAGTAATAGGAACTTTAAGCGCCCTTTACAACCATGAAGCTATGTTTGATTATCCAGAGAATAAAAAAGTTGATGCTGCTCTTAATTCGCTTTCCCAAGCCTGGACTTTGCTTAAAGAAAACCTTTTAAACTTTAGTATGACAAACAACTTTTTTGAGCTACACAAATATGAGTTTGATAGCAATGAGGTTGCTTCGGATGCAAGCAATAAATCTTTAATAAAAAACTTACAGAAAAACGTGACTGACAAAAAAGCGGTTCTGGCATACTTAATTTTTATGCTTCTTTATTTCCCATGCATTTCTGTGTTTGCGGCTATCAAGCAGCAAATTGGTACAGCATGGGCTATATTTTCAGCAACATGGTCTACTGCAATAGCATATGGCCTGGCAGTTGGGTTCTATAACTTTTTTTAATCTTTGAGAAATCAAAATTGGTTGATAGATTATATATTATCAATTGCTTAAAATACTGGAGAAGTGCTTGTGGAGTTACATGATAAACCTACTAAAGATGATTATAATAAAGCTATGGTTGAAACTTTGTTTCTTATTTCAATACCAGGTATGAAATATTCCATAATCAATGCAAGTAAGTAGCCAATAGAGAAATAGTTTTTATTTTACATCTACCTCTATAAAATACTTGAACCAAGAGGCACTTTGTGCATAATACAAAAGCCTTATGAAAATTTGGCTTTATGCCCGCGTGATGGAATTGGTAGACATAACGGACTTAAAATCCGTGGAAACTTACGTTTCTTGCCGGTTCAAGTCCGGCCGCGGGTACCACCCTTTTTTAGGGAGATCGCTATCGCGTGCCTGCAGCAGTCATTATAGATGGCAAAAAAATTGCCGATGAGGAAGCACTTAAGCTTTCTGCCAAAGTAAAGCTACTTGAGAGCAAACACAATGTAATACCCGGTCTTGCAGTTGTATTGGTAGGCAATGATCCAGCAAGCCATATATACGTGGCGAGCAAAGTCCGAAGAGCCAAAGAAGTTGGCATCTCTATTTTCCAGCATTTATTACCAGAAAATGTTACGCAGAACGAAGTTTTGGATCTTATTGAGCGCCTTAATAAAGATAGTGCAGTAAATGGTATTTTAGTGCAATTGCCTCTACCAGAACATTTAACTCAAAACATTATCATAGACTCCATTAATCCAGATAAAGATGTTGATGGATTTACGGTTTATAACGTTGGTAGACTAAATACTTGGCAAGATTGTTTAGAGCCATCTACTCCGCAGGGCGCGCTTATTTTAATTAAGAGTGTTTTAGGCGATGATCTCTCTGGCAAGAAAGCAGTAGTATTAGGCAGATCTTTAATAGTAGGGCGCCCCATGGCAAGCATTTTAGTGCGAGAAAGCTGTACGGTAACACTGCTGCACTCCAAGTCCAAAAACATTGAGAGCGAATGCAAGAATGCAGATATACTCGTTTCTGCCATAGGCTCCCCTGGTTTTATTACAGCAAATTTAGTGAAACAAGGCGCATGTGTAATAGATGTTGGCATAACCAGAGTTGGTGATAAAATAGTTGGAGACGTTGATTTTAATAAGGTAAGTGACGTGGCTGGATTTTTAACCCCAGTACCTGGGGGGGTTGGGCCGATGACAGTAATATGTATGTTGATGAACACCATAAAATCTTGTCTAAAACAGAATAATATAGTGCTGTAAAAATATGGATTTAATTATTCGTCTGCCAAAAATGCTGTGGCGCTCGATATATGATATGGTTAACCACGATGGCCTTGAACATGCTGGTTATTTATCGTTTTTATTGATGCTAACCATCTTTCCTTTTTTGGTATTCATAACCGCTTTACTCGGCTTTTTTGGCAATGAACAGCTTGGGAATTTATTGGTGAGCATAATATTAAATAGCTCATGGGCCAGTTTTATTGACTCACTAAAACCTAGAATTTTAGAAATAACCTCCACCCCACCGCAAAGTTTACTTACCATTGCTATCTTAAGTGCACTTTGGACAGCATCTTCAATCTTCGAAGGTATTAGAACAATTTTGAATCGCGCTTATAGAGTGACTGAAACCCCTAATTATTTATTGCGGCGGTTATTTAGCATAATTGAATTTTTAATAGCCATTTCCATTTCTATAGGGCTTGCAATTATTTTAGTTATAGTGCCCCATATTTCTGATTTCGTGATAGACCTACTATCAATTAAAAATGCTGCAATTATAGATTTTTTAAGTGTTGAAGGTGGCACGATGAGGTTTGTAATATTAGTTGGATTTGCTTATTTGTTGGTGGCAAATGTTTATCACAAACTGCCAAACAGAAAGAGCAGGCTCATATCCGCTTTCCCTGGCACTATTTTAGTTATGGTCGGCTGGTACTTAGCCTCCTTCTTATTTAAATATTATCTAAGCCATTTCCCTCAGGTTAACGTTATTTATGGAAGTATTGCAGGGGTCATTATCTCATTGCTCTACTTCTATATTTGCAGTATAATCTTCATCGTTGGAGCGGAATTTAACTACTACATGGAAAAATTCTTCCGCATGAAAAAATAGGTTGTTTTAAATTATGCTTATATTTATCCCGGTTAGACTTGCAGCTACAAGACTTCCACAAAAACCCATATTAGACGTCAAAGGTTTACCAATGATGATTCAGGTTGGCCTTCGTGCTAAAGAATCTAATGTGGGCGAGGTTGTTTTCGCATGTGGTGACCAAGAGCTTGTTGATTTGGCGGCAAAACATGGCTTCAAAGCAGTGCTTACTGATCCAAGTTTGCCAACTGGAACAGATAGAGTTCATGCAGCATATCAAGCGCTTAATAGCAAAGATAAGCATATCTTAAACGTGCAAGGGGATATGCCATTTATTTCTGGAAAAACTATCGCTGAAACGGCAAAAGTGCTGGAAAGATCAGATGCAGATATGGCAACCGCCGCAAGCATAATAGATAAAGGTGATTCTGAACATACTTTGAACTCAAGCGTTGCTAAGGTTGTTTTATCTAAAAATAATAGAGCTCTTTATTTCTCTCGCACCCCATACTTGCCTCATGGTATTGGCGATTATTACCATCATCTTGGTATCTATGGTTATAAAGCCGATGCTTTGAAAAAGTTTGTTTCATTACCCCAGTCACCTCTGGAAAAGAGAGAAAATTTGGAGCAATTACGCGCATTGGAAAATGACATGACTATAGATGTTGCAATTGTAAATGATTTCCCGCAAAGTGTAGATACCCCAGAAGATTTGGTAAAAGTTAATCAATAATGAGACTAACTCTCATGAGACTAATTCTCACTTCAATTGCGATCTTAGTTATGCTCGCTTACAGCGTCAGAGCAGAAGCTATGAGCATTATTAGGGACGATGAGGCAGAAACAGTAATGCGAGAAATTGGTGACCCAATATTCAAAGCGGCTGGGCTTTCGCCAAAAAGTGTAAACTTATATATCATAAATCAAGAAGAGCCCAATGCCTTTGTAATGGGCGGGCAAAATATTTTTATCTCTACAGGGTTACTAAATTTTTCTGATAATCCAGAAATATTAGCCGGAGTATTAGCGCACGAGACTGGGCATATAATTGGCGGGCATTTGATTCAAAGTTCAAAAGAAATGCGAAATGCTCAAAATACGATGTTAATAGGATTTCTTGCAGGAGCGTTATTAGGAGTGGCTTCAAAATCTTCAGAAGCTGCTGTTGGCGCTATCTCTGGCGCTCAATCTCTGGCCGTCGGTCAGATGATGTCTTTTAGCAGGGTGCAAGAAAGTGCTGCTGACAGCACATCTGCACGCATCATGAATAAATTAGGGGTAAGTAGTGGTGGCATAATAAGCTTCTTGCGAAGCCTTGGAACGAATGAGAGGCTATTTTATGGCGAAATTTCTGCATATCAAAGAACCCATCCTTTATCCCAAAGTAGGATAGATTTTTTGCAATCGGCAACTCGTAATGATTCAAGTAATTCTTATTTAACACAATCTATCAGAGATCGATTTAAAATGGTTCATGCTAAAATTTTTGCTTTTACCGCAAGCAGCTCCAGCGTTATGCGTGAGTATGGTAAATCTGAATCTGCTCCTGCAATTTATGCAAAATCTATATCATACTTTAGAGAAAACCAAAAGAAGCCTGCAATTCATGAATTAGATAAATTAATTGCATTAAACCCAAAATCGCCATACCTACTAGAACTAAAAGCTCAAATTTTATTTGAATTAGGGCAAATCGATGATGCCATAATTTATTATCAAAAAGCGCATGAATTTAAACCAGCTTCTGAACTCATAAGTATGGAATATGCTGCAGCATTAATTTCCGTAAACAAAAATCTTAATACGGCTGCGAAGCTGTTAAAATATGTAGTATCTGTGAATAGGGATGAATCTTATGCATGGAATTTGCTTGGGAAAGTTTATAAAAAGTTGGGTGATGATAATAACATGCATATCGCTTTTGCCTTCGAAGCATATTTAAGGGGAGATTTGGCAACTGCGCGCAAGCAGCTTAATTCCATAAAAAATAAAGCTTCTTTATCAGAGGATTCACAAAGGAAGCTTAAAGACATAGACAACATAATAAAGGCTAATCCACAGCTGGAAGAGGAATAGGTTTAGCTATATGTTAAAAGATTAAAAATATGCATCTTTATTGTGGTCACAAGCAGCAAATTTTTTTTTGCCTAATGAAGAACATAAAAGCAGGATGTCATTTTAGTGAAAAACTTCTTCTAGGAATATTGAAAGG
>JAJTHY010000107.1 GCA_021298045.1 Candidatus Jidaibacter sp. | reverse complement strand
CTACAAAAAAGGCACGGTTTTTGCTTTAATTGTCATTCCGCACTTGTTGCGGAATCTTAAGATCCCAAGCAATAGCGAGGATGACTAAGAGGTGGAGATTTGTTGTATTTTTCATAGCCATTTTATAAGGGTTTAGCTATAACTCGCATAACCTTTATAATTACTAATAATATTATCAAAGCTTTGGCGGCAGTAAGCAATAGCAGAAGCTGTATAAATGGCGTGTTAAGATAACTACCTACCAATAAAATACACATAGATAGCATAAAGATGCCGATATCAAAAACTAATATTAAATTTTGTTTATGCTCATGCATCAATACTGCAGTTAAAAGCTTCCATATATATATCAATAGAAAAGCTGGCAAGCTAATTTGAAAAATAGTTATCAAATTGCTCCAATGTGAAGGTGTCAAGTATATAATGATTTCATTTGGTACATAAAGTATCATAATTGAAATTATTAGCGATCCAAGCACCGAAAGCTTGGTATAGGAGGATATCTTTGAATATATAGAAGCGATGTTGCAGCTATGTACAGTAAGTTGTTTTATGAGTAACTGATTAATTGGTGTGATTATATTTAAAGGGACGTTGAGAATTCGTTG
Organism: Candidatus Jidaibacter sp.; assembly: GCA_021298045.1. Classification (GTDB taxonomy): domain Bacteria; phylum Pseudomonadota; class Alphaproteobacteria; order Rickettsiales; family Midichloriaceae; genus JAJTHY01. Next base: position 29,273 of record JAJTHY010000107.1, on the reverse strand, counting down.
CACCCAAAATAATTCTCCGATAAAAGTTGTGCTATAAAAAAGTGATAAAATAAGAATGTGAAGATTATATGCTGCAACTTCGATCAGGGATGCAGTTGATAGATATAAAGGATATCTATAGTGTTGCTTTATAAAGCCTATTGCTTTTGATACTGAGCTTAGCGAATCCAAATAAATATAACGTCTCAATATTGTTACCCCTATAAGCACACTTGCAAAACTTGAAATCAATAAAGATGCAATAGTGTTATTAAAAACTCCAAGTAAAATAATCAGGATATTAAAAGACAGAGTCTCTAATATCTTAGACCAAGCAAGATTTCTGATGCGTCCTAATTTTAATGCGATTGCAAATTGCAAATTATATATGGATCCAACAAAAGTATAGATGCCTATGAGAAAATAATATGATGAGAAATCGTAAATTAGTTGAATCACAAAAATAATAAAAAGTTGAAGGATCATAATTCCGCTAGAGACCAGCAAACAAGCAGCACTCCCTACCATGATATTGTTCTTTCCTTTACTACTTAATATTGCGTTTTCAAGTTTAAGGTTAGCTATGGATCTTGCAAATTCCATCCAGGTTACTATAAGCCCAAATTGTCCGAAGACATCCGCTGTATATATTTGAAGCACAAATAGATTAGCAATTATAGGTATGATTTTGCAGAGTGTTTGTACAGTGAATAAAATCGATACTTGATGCAAAAATTTACTTTTTCTTATTATGTTAATCATAATAGTCTGTGGAGTGTATTGTTAACCCTTTGGAGCTTGATGATTGGTTAAAACTAATGGTTTCACCTGGGTACATAAATATTGTGCTAATGTATTGTTGACTTGTTTCTTGACAATTGCCATTTCCCATCATCTCAATTGACCCAAGTAATAACGCTTCTTTTATTCTTTCTATAGTGCTTTTACCCCCGTAGCAAATAGTGCCTTCACCAGAAACCCTTAAGGACAACTGTTTGTTTTTTGCAACTGTATTCACAGGAATAACACTAAAATCAATGTTACGATCGCCAGAGAGATGGCATTCTCCTTCTCCCAAATAGCAAACTTCCTGTTTACGGTTAGGTGATTGAGAAAAAATTGGAACTCTAATGTTTTCATTAGTTATATATCGGTAATTATAAAGCTTCTTTGAGGCACTCTTTATTATTATTTTATCTTTCGCACTACTTACAATTTTGCAACGGACATAGGGCGAGAAATTAGTAATTGGCACTGAGAGCTCTATCTTATTGAGCCCTTTTTTTAAAACAAACTCTGTTAAAGAAATTGTATCATTTAACTGGGTATTAGTTGATAAGGCAGTTATAACCTCAATATTTACCTTGGAAGGCGATTTTGCCTCTATCTCGAATTTATAGGAGATATTTTTAGCGCTCGATATGTTTGATGGAGATATAGCGGTCTTTAAAATATGATAATCTTCACCAAACTTCTCTAAATAAACCTGCTCTTCCGCATTCTCCTGAGCTTGGAATTTCAAATGTAATTTACTATCTGGCACATGATTTTTTTCTATAGCTGGAACTCTGAGGTCATGTAATTTATAATAGGAATCACTATATAATACAATCTGTTTAGGCAAGAGGTTGGCCAACTGAGTGGAGGTAATAAATGGATCTTGATAGAAGGTGTTTATAACGTATCTTATGTTCAGTTTACGTAACTCGTGTTTCAAAGTTTCAACATCATTAATATTAGCTAAAAAAGCTATACGTGAGTCATACGCGTGATAAATAGAAAGTTTTGAATATTGCAATGTTTCACCTTGTCGTAAAACAATAGCCTTTCCCATTTTATCAAGTTGATTTTGACTGATATATGCAATCAGGTTAGCTAGGTTTGAGCTGTCGTTAGCCATTTTTTCATGCTCACTTTTGGCTATGATCTGAAAAGAAGTAACATCTCGCAGATTCCGTAACCCGACTATAGATATAGAGCAAATGAAAAATATTATAGCACCAAATCGGGTGATTTTTTTGTTTTGTAAGAAGTCTGCTAAGCTTATAGACGCGAATACAACAACAATCGCTACTGGCTGCATAAGGTATCTTAGGTTGAATACAAAGGTATCAATGCCGGCTAATGTAGCGATTAATGCAATAGCATAAAACAGTGCAACACTTAAGAAGAGCAGTTGTAATAAGTTATAGTTTTTAGTAAAAATATTACGATAAGAAGCTAACATCCCAAGTATTCCTAAGAAGTATAAAAGCCCCCAATATTTTACTTCATAAAAAGTTCGTAGCAGTGTTGCTAGTTTTTCATTGCTATCTTTGAGCCCTCTCATGACTTGCCAAAATTCCTGGTACTCTTTTAGATTATTACGTATCACTGGTATATTACCAACATCACCCGCTATTGTGCCTAGCGCTTTATACATTTGATAAAGGTCGGGAGCTACGATAAATATACAAATGCAACTGCAAAACAAACCTGTTTTTATCGCAGTGGTGAGATCATATTTATGCCAGTTTGCAAGGCTCAATATAAAGAAAATTATAAAAACATTAAGTGCTCCTGAAGTGTGTATAAACCATGCAAGCCCACATGTGATGGCTAGTAAAAATAGATTGGCATATGAGTACTTGGTTGATAAAACATGATGCAGCATAACCACGCTTAGGGTCATGAACGCGATGCGGTAAGGGTCTATATGACACTTGATTATATAATGCAAAACAATAGGCGTAGATATATATAGCATCAATGCCCAAATACTTGCATGCTGCTTTTTGAGCAGGTGCAGTATATATATAATTATCAAGATGGTTAATAAAGGGTAATACAGACAGGCGATTTTTGCTGGCAGTAAAATAGCATTATAGTTAGGGCCTAAATAATCATCTATTCCAACCAAGTGCAATGATAAAAATGCTGGATATCCTAATGGATGGGTGAAAGGTGCAAGTAAGCCAAAAGAATCATGAGCTGCGATATTAGGATACCAACTTACATCGGATTTAGTAAGTATAATTTTAGCCATATAAAAGTATTCTGTTGAATCATTTTCAACTAGGGGAGCGTAAAAATAGTTTGCAATTATTAAAATCACGCAGAAAATTGCGAATGCTAAGTGCCACTTATATTCCTTAACTTTTTGGATCTTTTCAATTAATGTGCTCCAGGAATCCATGTATTTATTTGAAGACCAATCCTTAATTAAAAAGACTAGAAAAATGCATAAATAAAGTGCAAATATTGCTGATATATATGTATGATGCGTATGGTGCGGGAAGAACCTAATTAACTGCAACCATATCCAGCTCGTGATAAATGGAGATAAAGATAAAGCGGCTAAGATTTGGAAGATCTTGTCTATCTCAGGGCAGTAACGATTTATGATTTGCTTTAAGTTTACAGTGCCTAAAAAGTAAATATTAATCAAAGAAATTAGTAAAAGAGCCATTACTAGAAAACGGTTGAAATTAGATCAAAGGAAGAGTATATTGAGTCCCTCGGTTTGTAAAGTAAATTTGTCCCATCCAATTATGTATAAAAATATTAGAGTTGCTGCAGTTGTCCCTGCTTATAACGAAGAAGAGCAGATAATGAAAGTTATCGAAAGTATGCCAGAGTTTATTGATGCTATTGTTATTATAGATGACTGTAGTCGGGATGCGACAGCTACTGTAGTTGAACAAGCAATCAAGAGTGATGCACGGATAGTATTAATAAAACACCCGGTTAATCAAGGAGTGGGCGCTGCTATCGCTAGTGGCTATAAGTGGGCTAGGGATAACGACTTTGATGCGGCAGTTGTAATGGCTGGAGATGGCCAGATGGATCCTATTGAGTTGACAGCTCTACTAGATCCAATAGCAAGTAATGAGACTGATTATTCCAAAGCAAATAGACTAATTTATAAAGAATTCCGTGATGCCATACCCAAAACCAGATTTTGGGGCAATTCCATCCTTTCACTTCTTACAAAAATAGCATCAGGCTATTGGCATATTTCTGATTCACAAACAGGATATACCGTAGTTAACAAAAAGGTGCTGCATACTATAGACTGGGACAAGATGTATAAACGGTATGGCCAGCCTAATGATTTGTTGGTAAAGTTAAATGTGGAAAATTTTCGCGTTAAAGACATTCCTACAAAACCAGTTTATAATGTTGGGGAAAAATCTAAACTGCAGGTTAAGAAGGTATTATTGCCTATGAGCTGGTTGCTATTCAAACTTTTTTTATGGCGCCTTAAAGAGAAATATGTTATTAGGGACTTCCACCCACTTGTACTTTTTTATGGGCTCGGATTTTTATTTGCAGGACTTACAGCAGTTTTTTTAACAAGGCTAATCTATAAATGGATCATGACCGGTATCATTCCGGAAATTACATTGCTAATGCTGTTGTTTGCACTCGCAACGTCGCTACAGTCTTTTTTCTTTGCAATGTTTTTTGATCAGGAAAATAATAAGAATTTAAAATAAGGGGTGCTGTTGTAAATAGATGCGACAGAACCTTAATTGCTAACCAACAAGCTTTTTGCAGCTTCAATGGATAACTCCCTGCGCTCACCGGTTTGGCGCTTAATAACTTCTACCATGTTTTCAGCAGCAAGCTTTGGACCTATAATAATAATCCATGGAACGCCTATTAGCTCCATGCTGGAAAGCTTATGACCAATACTGTTTTCAGTGTCATCCACGAGCACGTCTTTTTCGTGTGAGCGCATAGCGTCATATAGATCTGCTGCCATATCATCACAAATGGAATTTCCAGGGCGCAAGTTAACAATTGCTGCATCAAATGGGCTAACACTAACAGGCCAAATAATACCTTTTTCATCATTGCTAGCTTCGATTATAGCTGCGACCAACCTAGATGCACCTATGCCATAACAGCCCATTTTAGGGTTAAATAACTTACCCTCTTTGTCCTGAAGATTTATGCCCATTGATTTGCTATATTTATCTCCCAGATAAAATATGTGCCCAACTTCAATCCCTTTTTTAGTAAGCAGTTTTGAAGCAGGGATGGGGCATGACTTTGGATCGTGCTTTTCTTTTTCATTAGCATAAAATTTATTAAAGCCTTCGATGTCAACCTCTGCAGAATCTAGGTACCTTTCAGCATCTTCTTCGAAGAAAATAGTACTTTCGCCATTTTCAGCAAGCACATGAAATTCATGACTCAGATCTCCGCCCATAGATCCTGTATCTGCTTTAACTGGCATTGCACGCAAGCCTAAGCGCTTAAATACTTTTAGGTAAGCAATAAACATTTTCTCATAAGAAACAAGAGCTGCAGCTTCATCAATATCAAAAGAGTAGGCGTCTTTCATCAGAAACTCACGGGCTCTCATTATTCCAAAGCGTGGACGAATTTCATCACGAAATTTCCAGCTTATTTGATAAAGATTCTTCGGAAGATCTTTATAAGATTGCACGGTGCTCTTGAATAAATCCGCAACAACTTCCTCTGCTGTTGGGCAATAAGTTAGTTCGTTGCCATTGCGGTCTGTGAGTATAAGCATCTCAGAGCTCAAATCCCCTTCAGCCCCGTATCTACCAGACTTTTTCCATAAGTCTACTGGCTGCATGGAAGGCATTAAAATTTCCAACGCGCCCGCATTGTTCATTTCTTCACGGATAACTTGCTCAACCTTTTTAAGCACCTTATGCCCAAGTGGCAACCAGTTATAAAGGCCAGAGGCCAGCTGTCGTATCATACCAGCTCGTAGCATTAATCTATGAGAAGCAACAACAGCATCTTTAGGATCATCTTTCAGCAATGGTAAAAAATATTGCGTTAAATACATGCAACTTACCTCTTTCTTCTATAAATTAATTAGTGAGCCACTACCGGATTTAAATGGTGAAACTCACGTTCTTGCTTTGCCATTTCTTCTTCTTCATTCCATATTATCGGGGTGAAAGCCTTGGTCAAGGCAACTTTGAAAACCTCTTCAACTCTTTCCACGGGAATTATCTCTAAGCCAGATTTAACGTTTTCTGGAATGTCTTCCAAATCTTTAACGTTTTCAGCTGGTATCAGAACCGTCTTCACGCCGCCTCTAAGTGCTGCAAGCAATTTCTCTTTTAAACCTCCAATAGGTAGCACTCTACCTCTTAGTGTAATTTCGCCAGTCATCGCTATATCTCTACGCACAGGTATGCCAGTTAATACTGAAACTAAAGAAGTTGATATCGCAATACCTGCAGATGGGCCATCCTTGGGTGTTGCGCCTTCTGGCACATGAATGTGGATATCTTTAAGTTTAAATACATTTGGCTTAATGCCGAATTCTACAGATTTAGACCTGATATAACTAAGAGCAGTTTGTGCTGATTCCTTCATAACTTCGCCAAGCTTACCTGTGATTTTCAGATCACCGCCGCGGCCATACAAAAGAACGGACTCGATAGAAAGCAAATCGCCCCCAACTTCGCTATAAGCCAATCCATTGGTTATGCCAATTAAATTCTCCTTATCCACTTCACCAAACTGATATTTGCGAACCCCCAAATAATCGCCTAGATTTTCACTGGTTATCTTCAAGCTTTTAACGCTTTCATCAGATAAAATTTTTCTAATCGATTTGCGAATAATCTTTGCTATGTTGCGATTTAAACCACGTACACCCGCTTCACGCGTATAGTAGCGTATAATATCAAGTAATGCATCATTGCTTATTGAGACTTCACTTTCTTTAGCCCCATGCCCACTTAGTTCTTTAGGAATTAAGTAGTTTTCTGCAATTACTAATTTTTCGTTTTCAGTATAACCAGATAGACTTATAATCTCCATGCGATCCATTAGCGGACGAGGAATTCCGTCATATCCATTTGCAGTCGCAACAAACATTACTTGAGATAAATCGTACTCAACTTCTAAATAATGGTCACTGAACATGTTGTTTTGCTCTGGATCCAAAACTTCTAGCATTGCAGAAGATGGATCCCCCCTGTAATCGAAGCTCATTTTATCTATCTCATCAAGCAACATAACCGGGTTACTCTTCTTAGCTTTTTTCATGCCTTGAATTATTTTACCTGGCATCGCTCCTATATAAGTTCTTCTGTGCCCCTTTATCTCAGCTTCATCACGCAGGCCGCCCAACGAGACTTTAACAAACTCTCTCCCCGTAGCCTTTGCGATGGATTTAACTAATGATGTTTTACCAACACCTGGAGGGCCAACTAAACAAATTACCGGGCTTTTAAGGGCGTTGGTGCGCAGATTCACTGCCAAGTATTCTAAAATACGTTCTTTGATTTTCTCTAACCCATAATGGTCTTTATCAAGTACCTCTTGAGCTTTTATAATATTTTTGTTAAGCGGGCTGAATACTTTCCACGGAGTGTTTATTATCCAGTCTAAATAATTTCTAACTACTGAAGCTTCTGAGGACATTGGGTTCATAAATTTAAGCTTCTTAATCTCTGCTTCGGCTTTCTCTTTAGCTTCTTTGGTAAGCTTCAGCTGTTTGATCTTACTTTCCAGCTCTGCAGCTTCCTCTTTGAAATCCTCTTCCCCAAGCTCTTTTTGAATAGCTTTTAGCTGTTCGTTTAGGTAATAGTCTTTTTGATTTTTCTCAATTTGATGTCTGACCCTTGTTTTGATTCTTGTCTCTGTGTTCAAAAGGTCAATTTCAAGTTGCAGGTATCCAAGTATCTTCTCAAGCTTTTTGGTTAGTGTGGTGGATTCCAAAATGTCCTGCTTGTGTGAAACTTTGATCATTAGGCTTGAGCTAACAACGTCAGCAAATTTGGTAAGGCCATCAACCATCTGAAGCGTCGTTAAAACTTCTGGGTTAACTTTGGGACTAAGCTGAACATAATTTTCAAACAAATCACTGATTGAACGTCTAAGGGCGGATAGCTCGCTCGGGTTTTCTGGATGTTCATCTTCTAAATCCCTCACTACCGCTTTGTAGCAATTATTTTGCGTAAGGTATTTTGTTATTTGAACCCGCTTTTTACCTTCAACCAAAACCTTAATGGTGGTATCATTGAGTTTAAGCACTTGTAAAATCTGCCCAACAACACCAACTTTATACAGTTCCGATGTTTTGGGAGTATCGTTGTTAGGGTCTTTTTGAGCGACTAACAATATTTTATTGCCAGCTTCTGTGGCTGCGTCGAGGGCATTTATGGATTTATCTCTGCCAACAAACAAAGGCACGATCATGCCTGGAAATATTACTAAGTCCCTAAGTGGAAGAACTGGAATGGTATTTTGGACTGATTTTTTCATCTCTATAGTGCTCCTATTTGGCTTTTATATATGTACTGGACATGAAAATAACAAGGGGCGCTTTACAACATAATTACTTTTAGCGCAAAAACAGTTTACAAGTATAGCATTTAGAATAAAAGTCTATCCTCAAGCCGTCATTAGTATATAATAGTATTGCCTTTTGGACAAACATACTTTTCAGCTTTTTAAAATGCTTATTGCAAAAATGGATCTATCTTATAAAACAGATATAAAATTATATTTTTTATTGTTATTTTTGGTCTATGTCCCATATGCATTTTTTAACTTGTTTTCTATATCAATTAGGCCAGAAATACTGCTGATAACAATTTTCTATTTTTCTATTATAAAGCTATTTAATGTCAGTTTGGTTTACTTGGCATTAATTGGGCTGTTGAATGATGAACTATTAAACACTGCTTTAGGACTGCATGCCATCATCTATGTGACAATCACGGTTCTTGGAAGAACCAATGCAAATTCATTATACAAACAAAAATTCAGCGTGGTATTTTGCAGCTTTATTTTATTTGTCTTGATTTCTGAAGTGTTACGGCAAATCATAAATTTCTCATTAAATTTACCTGTAAGCATTTCTTACTCGCAAATATTTGGAATTGTAGTTACCATTCTTTTGTATCCTGTCATGCACTATTTTTATACTATTAAAATAACTTGGTTTATTAATAAAAATGCGAGATGATTCACTGAAATACAAAAAGTTCTCTCGCAGAGCGCTTTTTCTTGGCGGTATAAAATTATTTTTCTTTTCTGTAATAGCGGGTAGGTACTATTACCTGCAGATGATGACTTCTAGTAAATTTACTATGCTCTCTGATAAAAACCGTATGAAGCTAATGGTGCTTACTGCACCTAGGGGTATAATTTACGATTCTGATTACGAGGTGATTGCAACCAACTCATCTAACTTTAGGGTGGGCATAGATAGTTTAGCAATTCCAAATATTTCTGATTTGATCGCCCAAATATCGGATGTCTTAGGCATGGATTTAGCATTAGGGGAAGAAGATATAAGGCGCAGAATAGCAAAAAGGCAGCCCAATGATTACTTATACATACGAGATAATTTATCTTGGATGGATATCAGCAAGCTTATTGAAAGTGACCACATTCTACCTGGGGTGGAAGTTGTAGAATCATCTCATAGAAGTTATAAATTTGCAGACGCCTTTGCTCATATAACGGGCTATGTATCTTCCCCTAATAAGCAGGAGGTAGAAAATTTATCCATGCCAATATCAGATCAACTGAAAATTGGTAAGATGGGCGTGGAAAAGATTTTTGATAACACCTTGATGGGGTATCCTGGTCTTAAAAAAACCGAGGTCGATTCTAGGGGAAAATTTATAAGGGTAATCTCCAAAGAAAACCCGATTCCAGGGCGTGACATAGTGCTTTCGGTTAATGCTAAGCTGCAAAATTTTATTCATGAAATGTTGAGTGCCAGAGACTTAACTGCTTCGGTTGTGGTCATGAACGTAAAAAATGGTCAAGTGCTTGCTTTGCACTCAACTCCTAGTTTTGATCCTAATTTATTTGTGGATGGTATATCTAAAAGTGATTGGGATAATATAATGAAAGCGGACTCCAACCCATTGATTAATCACGCCATCACCAGCGCTTATCCGCCTGGGTCAACTTTTAAGCTAGTCACCGCCTTTTCTGGTATGGTTGCAGGACTAGATCCCAAAACTAAATATTTTTGTCCTGGAGAGTTTCGTTTAGGCTCTCGAGTTTTTAGATGCTGGAAACCTTCTGGGCATGGGCTTATTGATCTCCCAACCGCTATTATGCAATCTTGCAACCCATACTTTTTTAACTTGGCTTTAAAAATGGGTATGAATAAATTGCATAGCGGCGCTAAAAGTTTAGGATTGGGCGAGCGTACAGGCATAGAGCTTTTGGGTGAAGTTGACGGATTAATGCCCAGCCCAGAATGGAAAAAGGGTAGATATAAATTAGATTGGTATCCTGGAGATACGGTGAATGCCTCAATTGGTCAGGGATATACATTGCTTACGCCACTGCAAATAGCAACCATGACAGCGCGTATTGCATCTGGCAATAAGGTGAGTCCAACTTTAATAGCTACTGAAAAAGAAATTGAGCCACTTGAAGTTGATCCTAAAATTTTGCAAGTGATTAGAGGAGGGATGTTTGATTGTATTAACAGCCCTAGCGGTATTTTATATAGCAGAAGTTTATCCATAGGAGATTTTACTATTTGTGGAAAAACAGGTACTGCCCAAGTTGTGGCCTTAAAATACAAACATCTAGGCCATAAATATAAGCACCATGGCTTATTTACTAGCTTTGCTCCGTATAATGATCCCAAATATGCAGTAACTGTTGTAGTTGAACATGGAGAGGCCGGGGCAAAAGTTTCGCCACTTGCTAAGGAGATTTATGAGTTTATGGTATTAAATGGTATAGCGACTAGTTAATGTAAATCAAAATATTACTTGTGAATACAGCATATTATAAATATGTTTTTGCATAGCTTAATAGTTAGATAATCTCTAAATGCAAAAATTTTTACTTTGGGTGGCTTCAGCCTTAATCAGTACACAGGCGTTTGCAAAAGATCAAATTATTTATATCGCGCCACAACTTGGTATATTTGACATAAACAGCTCTTCAAAAAAATTTACTGGGGGTGCTGAAGCAAGGCTTAATTTTATCCACGAAATAATCGTGCCTAAATTAGGTGGTTATATTACAAGTAAAGGCTCAAAATATTATTATGCTGGCTTTAACTTGGAGCTACCGGTATATGAGAAACGTTTGTATTTAATGCCTGGGTTTGCTGCAGGTGCTTATTCTAAAAGTAGAGGTGAAAATTTAGGTGGGACACTAGAATTTTACTCTAGCCTAGAGATAAATTATAAATTTAAAAATTTGCACAGAGCGGGAATTACCTTTGGCCATATCTCAAATGCTGGCATATATAAGAAAAATCCAGGATCAGAAAATTTGTTTCTTACTTACAGTATCCCATTTCAGTAATCAATTTTGCTATTATTAAATCTTCGTGCTTAACTTTTTGTAAAATTTTGCTATAATGGCTAGGTATGTGGATTTAATGGGAGTGTCGATGTCTGAAGCTAAAATTACCTCTAATAGAGAATTTAAAGTTAGTGATTCTGTTGTTTATCCGTCGCATGGTGTGGGGGTTATAGCGAATATTGAGTCTCAGCGAGTTGCAGATGTTGAAATTAAATGTTTAGTTATAACTTTTGAAAAAGATAAAATGACCTTAAAAGTCCCTGTAAATAGGGCATCTAAAGCTGGCTTGCGCCATTTAGCATCTTCGGATGACATAGAGAAGGCTATAGTTACCTTAAAAGGAAAAGCTAAAATAGAAAAAGGAATGTGGAGCAAACGCGCGCAGAAGTATGAAGAGAAAATTTACTCTGGCAACGTAGTATACATAGCAGAAGTGCTGAGAGATCTGCACCGCAATGTAGATGACCCAAATAGATCATACAGTGAACGCATGATTTATGATTCCGCCTTCCAACGCTTTATAAATGAGTATTCGGCTACTAACAATATTAATATTGAAGAGGCAAGTAAGCAGGTGCACGAGATTTTAGAGGAATCTAGAATATTATACAATGAAGCCGCTTAAGGGTATCTGAGATGGACTCACTCGCTGTTGTTGATATATCGAGGCATGCTATATACCTATTAATAAAAATATCCCTACCAATTTTGTTGGTGGCGCTTTTCGTAGGGCTTGCTATATCTTTATTTCAAGCCCTCACACAAATCCAGGAACCCACACTTTCCTTTGTTCCCAAAATTATTGCTATTTTTTTTACCTTTTTGCTTGCGTTAAATTTCATTGGCTCCAACATGTTGGTTTTTACCGAGGAGATAATGCAGATGATAGCAAACGTCCGGTAGTTATATACCATTAAATCCCCTTCCATTCTCCGCCTACAAACACATAAAAAGCTTTTTTACCACTTACATAAAAGAGTGCTCTTTCACCGGGATCAATTATTTGCCAATCACCATCTAAATAAATAAACATTTTGTTTTTCATCTCAACAAATGTCTGAGTTGAAGCTGCAATAATATACATATCGCCTTCCGATTTTTGTTCCGGCAATTCGCAGATAAAATCAATAACTGCTCTATTTAAAAGCCAGCTAACTTTGTTAAGAGCATGGTTTATTGTATATTCTTTCATTGCTTGATTTTGGGATAATAGTTGAATTTGATAATTTGAAGTTTGCATGTTATGGTACTCCTTGTTTTGAAACTTGGCGCGATTATAACCTTCCGAACACGCAGTCAGGAAGTGCAATAAAAAAATAAAAGGAATGAATATATGGCTACAGCTTTAATTTTCCCAGGGCAAGGATCTCAATTTATAGGTATGGGAAAGGAACTTTATGATACCTTTGCTGAATCTAAAGAAGTATTTCAAGAAGTTGACGATGTACTGAGCTTCAGTCTTTCAAAGCTTATATTCACTGGTGAATTAGATGAGCTCACTCAAACCCAAAATGCGCAACCTGCAATAATGGCGGTTTCAATCGCAGCTTTACGTGCATTGGAAAAGCAAAGTGGGAAAAAGGCGAAAGAGTTGTGCGAGTATGTATGCGGTCATTCATTAGGAGAATACAGTGCGCATGTTGCTGCTGAAACTTTTAGTCTTGCAGAGGCAACTCAAATTCTCAAAATTAGAAGCAATTCAATGAGCGAAGTTGCAAGTAAAATGCATTCTGGGATGATGGCGCTAATTGGTGCTGGTATTGAGGAAGCAGAGAGTTTGGTGGCAGCTGCTGCTGAACATGGAATATGCGAAATCGCTAATGATAATGGTGCTGGGCAGATAGTTATAAGTGGGGATATCGAAGCCTTAAGCTGGGCAGAAAGTGCAGCAATTGATTTTGGCTTTAGACGCGCGATAAAACTTAAGGTGAGCGGAGCATTTCATAGCTCATTGATGCAACTGGCATCCATAAAAGTTAAGGCAGCGATGGCAACAATAAATATTTCTGAACCAAAAATAAAATTAATTGCTAACTATAACCTTAAGTTAGTGCATGAAGAAAGCGATATAATTGAGAGCTTAGTTGAACAAATAGTGAGTAGAGTGCGTTGGCGCGAAACCATTGAGTATTTAGACTCTCACTCTGTTGATAGATATGTAGAAATAGGGCCCGGCAGTGTGCTTTCCGGAATTTGTAAACGCATGTGTCCTAATGCGATTTCGACTAGCATATCGGGCCCAGATGATGTAGAAAGTTTCTTATCACAATTATAATCGTGCGAGGATAGATGTTTGACTTAAGTGGTAAAGTGGCTCTAATAACCGGCGCTACCGGTGGCATAGGGCATATGATTGCGACCAAAATGCATGCTCAAGGTGCAACAGTTGTAATCTCTGGAACACGCGTTCAATTGCTGGATGAGCTGGCAGCAGAGCTTAAAGACCGCGTTCATGTCATTCCATCTAATTTGAAAGATGCTGTTGCAACCAAAGAGTTATTTGCAAAAGCCGAAAACATTACTGGGCAAGTTGATGTATTAGTATGCAATGCAGGGATCACGAGAGACAACTTAATGATCCGCATGAGTGATGAAGAGTTTGAGGACGTGATTAACGTAAATCTAAAATCAGCATTTATCTTAAGCCGTGAAGCGCTAAAGGCAATGAGCAAGCGTAGGTCGGGCAGGATTATAGGTATTTCTTCAGTTGTAGGGAGATCTGGCAATTTTGGCCAAACCAATTATGCAGCATCAAAAGCAGGGTTAATAGGGATGATGAAATCAGTGGCTCTGGAAGGAGCGTCACGCGGGGTTACGGCAAATTGCATTGCACCAGGGTTTATAGTTTCCCCTATGACAGATGTAATTAAGGAAGAAATAAAAGAGAAGATCAAAACCAAAATACCCGTTGGTTCCTTTGGCGAGCCAGCTGATATAGCAGCAACAGCTGTGTTCCTCGCATCTAATGAGGCTAGATACATAACTGGAGCTGTTATAGATGTAAACGGCGGGATGTATATGTAGTCATAGTACCCCACACTTATAGCCAAACCGTTATAAAATGGCCATGCTAATGCTTCGTCTTTTTAATAAATTTTCACCTATTTGCCCTTGAAATATATCAATATTCCATCTGGAAAATAGGCGAAAATTTATGGAAAAATCCTTGATTTTCATAGTCATTTTATAACGGCTTGGCTATATTATAGCCGATTCAACTACAAAAAAGGCACAGTTTTTGCTTTAATTGTCATTCCGCACTTGTTGCGGAATCTTAAGATCCCAAGCAATAGCGAGGATGATTAAGAGGTGGAGATCTATTGTATTTTTCATAGCCATTTTATAAGGGATTAGCTATAGTTGGGCGCATAGCACCCGCATATCTTTCCTTCAGAACTCTGCGGATTGAATCAATAACGCACCGAGTTTTCTGGCATCATTTACAGCATTTTTATTTTCTATCTCTAATATAACCCTACTGCTGCCGGATACTGCTATCTTCGCTGATAACTCATTACCTAGTTCAGAAGCATATATGGCACCTAGTGAAGGTTTGTGCTTTATGCGCACCAAATCAAAGCCTAATGCACTCCTATCTATCTGCATAAAAGATAGATAATCCAAGTCGTCTAAACATAACTTAAACCCATGCTCACTTAGTTTTTCACGCAGCTCTAAAAAATATCCCAAATCTCTAAATACATCAGTTATAGAAACTGCAAGGATGATACGCTGCTTAATCGAATCTGGCAAAGATTCTGCTAAAACCCAAAATTCCTGGCTAGCAATAGTTGTTATATTCAAATTTAGCATATATGGGGTTGTGCCACGTTTTTTGCTTAACAGCTCAATAAGTTTTACCAGCAGCTTTAAATCCAAAAATTCCTTAAAGTAAGCGTTTAAATAAACATTGTTGCTGATATCAAAATTTTCCCCAATAACGTATGCCATGCCATCTACATCAGCATAAATTTCATCGAATACTTTAGCCGGCTCCTTTCCTGGGATATGCTTGAATATTGGGCTAGCTTTCATCAAAACATCCCATTCCACTGGTGCCAATAAGTCTTCTATGATTGAGCTAAATAAAGAAATTATTGATCCTTTGAAGCTTTTGGAATTTTGATTTGCAGCATTAGCCAATATCAAATTCTGACAAATATTTAAAAATTTTGCCCAGTCTTTGGGATAAAAAACTTGCGAGTGTCGATCTAAAAAATCTTCGGCTAAAGTTAATTGCGCACTGTCGTCTGAGAATAAATATTGTACTTGGTATAAGCAGTCTTGAATCAATCTCTCATTACGACCGCGATACACAATTAGAACATCTTTGTTTTTAAAAGAATATATATCGCCAATTGAGCTCTTAAATTGATCCCTTAGTACATTTATAACAATTGATAAGTGTTCGCTAGAGGTTGCGCGCTCTAACTTGGAAAGAGAAAAATATATACCTATAGCATCACGCGTTTTTTCCAAAGTCGGCAGGGATGAAACAAGCCTTTGATCCGCTTCATTTATATATAAATTCATATTGCTCGCAAACCTTAAATACTAAGATATTCATAATAGCTAAAATAACGTTCAGAAAAAGCATTTTTAGCTTTTATGGCTAGTTGCTCTGTTTCAAAAATTCCAAAACAAGCAGAGCCGCTTCCAGACATTTTGGCGCTAATGCATCCATCACTACTTTTGAGCTCGGCTATTAACTGCTCAATCTGGGGTTTGATCTTGATTGCACTGGCCTGTAAGTCATTTTTTCCAAAAAATACATTTTCTGAATTAAGCGTATCTATAGGGCTTGAAAAAGTAAATTCCCCCACAGCATAAACTTCTTTTGCCGAAAGCTCAAAGCCAGGATATATAATAACTATATGTAGGAATTGCCCCAATTTAATGGGCTGTATAACTTCGCCTATTCCAGTAACCATAGCTGGGACAGGGGATAAAAAATAGGGAACGTCGGCCCCAATTTTAAGCGCTAATTCTCTTAAATCCTCCTCTTCTGCTGCAATACTCCAAAATTTTGGTAGCGCCTTAAGTAACGCTCCAGCATCAGCAGAACTGCCACCAAGGCCAGCACCAATTGGTATTTTTTTATGAATCGTAATACGGGCTCCTTTTGCCACCTGGTAAAAATCTTTTAGCAGCCCAGCTGCTTTTTTCGCGGTATTGTTTACACAATCGAGCCCAGGAATTTCAACTTCTATCCGAGAGCTGGGCTCAATGGTTATTTCATCAGCTAAATTAAGCGGTGCAAATAAACTCTCCAAGAGGTGATATCCATCTGCACGCTTGCCAATTATGTTCAAAAATAAATTTATCTTTGCTGGGGCTTTGATAAACATCTACTACCGCTCCGATATAAATGATATTCCCCATACCTTCCAGTCATTGCGAGGAGTGTAACGACGTGGCAATCCAGAAGAGCTAAGAAGAAAGAAGGCCTGGATCGCTTCGCTAACGCTCGCGATGACGAGGGGAATAGTAAATTTTTGTTTTGCAAAGACCCTATACAAAAAGCCCTACTATACCATTATCAATTGTTAGAGATCATCTTAGCAAAAAACGCTTCATTAGATTTAGTATCATGCATTTTATCCATCAAGAACTCAATAGCATCCACCGTACCCATAGGGTTGATAATTCTTCTAAGAACCCACATCTTGGTAAGCGTTGCTTTATCAACTAACAAATCTTCCTTACGAGTTCCGGATTTAGCAACATCAAGTGCAGGGAATACGCGTTTATCTGCTACTTTGCGATCCAGGATAATTTCAGAGTTACCAGTACCTTTAAACTCTTCAAATATCACTTCATCCATACGTGAACCGGTTTCGATAAGGGCTGTTGCGATAATGGTAAGAGATCCGCCTTCCTCAATATTACGAGCTGCACCAAAGAAACGTTTAGGGCGTTGGAGTGCGTTAGAATCCACCCCACCTGAAAGAACTTTGCCAGATGAAGGGACTACATTGTTATAAGCGCGCGCAAGCCTGGTTATAGAATCTAATAAAATTACAACATCATGTTTCATCTCAACCAAGCGCTTCGCTTTCTCAATAACCATTTCTGCTAATTGAACGTGCCTGGTAGAAGGCTCATCAAAAGTTGAGCTAACCACTTCTCCACGAACAGAGCGCGCCATATCAGTCACCTCCTCTGGGCGTTCATCAATTAAGAGAACAATCAATTTAACATCTGGATTATTAGTGGTTATTGAATGCGCGATGTTTTGTAGCAACATTGTTTTACCAGTTCTTGGCGGCGCAACAATCAATGCTCTTTGCCCTTTACCTATAGGGGTCACAATATCAATAACTCTTTGGCTCAAATTAGCATGATCAGGAGTTTCAAGCCTAAGTCGCGTGTTGGGATAAAGTGGTGTTAAATCTTCAAAATGTACGCGGTGCCTTATGTAAGAAGGATCTCTGCCATTTACGGTGTTGATTTTAATAAGTGCAAAATATCTCTCACCTTTTTTAGGAGCGCGCACGGGGCCAGAAAGAGCGTCGCCAGTGCGAAGTCCCATTCTGCGAACCTGATTTGGAGAAACGTAAATATCATCAAGACCAGGTGTGTAGTTTGCTTCTGAAGATCTTAAAAAACCGTATCCATCAGTCATTACTTCAAGTACGCCTTCACCTATCATTACACCGCCTTTTTCAGCCAAGTGTTTCAAAATGATAAATACCAAGTCATGCTTGGGAAAATTATTTGGATTTTCTACGCCAAGCGATTCAGCAAGAGCGATTAGGTCTTCTGGGCTTTTCTTTTTTAAATCCCTTAGATTAAATGTAATCTCAGATTCTTCGGCCATGCTGGCTTCATGATTTGCTGATGGCTCTTCTTTAATTACCTCTAGTTCTAAATTCTCCTGATTACTAGGCTCAGGTCTTGAACGCCTTGTGGAGTGAGCTCTAGATCTAGAATTGCTCGCCTGACGAATAACTGCATTCTCTTTTTCTTGGGTTGAATTATCTTCTGTGGGGGCTTCTGTTGATTCAGGTTGACTAACTTCTACTTTTTTCAATGTTAGCTTAGATTTTGGTTTGAGGTTGATAGATGAAGGCTGTGCTTTATCAACAACGGTATTCTCTGTACTTGTTTCGTTTAAAGTAGTCATAACTCCTTACTGTTTAAAATGTGTTTTGAAAAATATGGGAATTTCATTAGGGAAGATGCTGGTAACCAATAGGCTACAAAGCTTACATGCCTGACATCAAACCATTTTATGCGCACTCTGTCAAATACTTTATGAAAAAAGAATATTATTTCCTACTCTCCGCAAAGATCTGAGGTATCCCGAATTCTTTTAGCTATGGCACGCCAGGTAAAATTATCCGAAGGTGCATGTGAAAAGTCTTCATTTTTTCTATTAGTTAGTATTTCTTTGTAAGGCGCCAAAGCCGCCCTACACCCAGCTTTATTGCCCGCATGATAATTGGCGAGCGCCATCATTTCTCTTAGTTTTGCTTCATCTTCTCTGCGGATAGTCTTGCTGCAGGTTTGAAGTATTGGCTCAATATGTTCATGCACAACCTTCATTTCATCTGCTTTGTAACTATCTTCATAGGCAAGGATAGCGCTAAAAACTTCAGCGGGTTTGCATATGTTTTTTATGCGGTTATAGTAACCGGTAAAATATGCTCTGCTGCCGCAAAAATTCCTACATGAAGTCCCAGATTCTTCTCCTACAATCTCAATGCCGTTTTCATCAGGTTTGAACTGAATTATACAAGTGCCAGCTTCATCATCATCTACTTGAACAGCTCCCGTTGGGAGTATCTTACCACTCAATGAGCATCTATGAGCATTTACTCCTACGACCTCTATATCAAATACCTTTATTCCAGTGCCTAAAGCCTCTCCATCTTTAATTAACAGTTCATCCCATCCGCCATTACTTACATAATGCCCTTCCTGAAGCTGATGCGCATATGCTGACGTAAAAAATAAAAGCACGAATGCAAATATGATACATAAGGTAAGAATTTTCTTCATGGGTTAATCCATTTACACAGAGCTTTTATCGCGGCCGCGATATATATCTATCACCTGTTCAAGCAATTTAAGAGCTTCTCCTCTGGGGCGCTGGAAGGTGTTTCTGCCTATTATTGATCCATTACCCCCGCCATCTCTAATCGCTTTCACTTCATCAAAGAGATCTCCTTCGGATTTGCCTGCGCCACCAGAAAACACTACCAGGCGTCTGCCATCGAAGCTCGCTTGCATAATATGCGCGATTCTTTCTGATAGAGACGTGCGTGCAACTTTATTTGCTTCATATACTTTTGCTGCAGCTTCTACTTCTAAAGCATCTATTGGAGGCTTGACTTTGATGATATTAGCTCCCATCAAGGCCGCCATATGTGCAGCATATGCTATAACATCAAGGGCGTTTTCTCCATTTTTGCTTAACTCTCCGCCTCTGGGGTAAGACCAAACAACGGTTGCAAGCCCGTAAGACTTAGCTTCGGATATCATCTCTCTAACTTCTTCAAGCATCTCATAATTTCTATCAGAGCCAGGATAGATGGTGAAACCAACTGCGGCACAACCTAAGCGCAATGCATCTTTTATAGAAGCTGTAATAGCTTGATCTGGAGCTTTGCCAGCTGTCACCAATGAATTGGCACTATTGATTTTTAAAATAGTAGGTATGCAACCAGCAAATTTATCCGCACCTAATTCTAACATTCCAAGCGGAGCGGCATAGGCGTTTAGCCCAGCTTCTATAGCTAATTCATAATGATAAAGTGGGTCATATGCAGCCGGGTTGGGAGCAAAACTTCTAGCAGGGCCATGTTCAAAACCTTGGTCTACTGGCAAAATAAGCATTTTACCGCTTCCCGAAAGTTTGCCGTTCATAAGAATTTGCGCTATTTTTGAAAGAACACCGGGATTTTCAGAGCTATAATTTTCTAAAATTCGCTTTACTACTTTTGTTAATTTCATATATAAATATCTTTGGTTTTAGTAAAGTACTGTATACGGCAACTTGCATTTAAAGTAAATATAAATGGAATATTAAATATGAAGTGGACTGAAATTTATGATATTGCTATTTCACTTGAAGATAAATATCCTGATGAAATAATAGAATCGATTAAATTTACTGATTTGCAAAAGTATGTAATGTCATTGGAAGAATTTGATGATGACCCAAAGCGTTGTAATGAGCGCATTTTGGAAGCCATCCAAGGAGCCTGGCTTAAAGAGAGGGCTGGCTTATAGTGTTTGTAGACTATTTCTTTCGCGTCGCCTTGTTTTTAGCAGAATTTGGATTTTTAGGGCCGCTGCTAATATTTGGCATTTGTTGTATCGATAAAAAAGTATTTATCAATATAGCAATTGTTTGTTTCCTGAGTGCGTTTATCAATGCATATTTAAAATCTATTTGGCAAATACCATTGGACCCTTCGTTGGGTAAGGTTGGTTGGGCATTCCCAAGTGGTCATACACAATTTAATTTAGTTGTTTGGCTAGTTCTCATATATCAAATTCGCAAACTTTGGATAGCTTTAGTTGCTGCTGCCATATCGATTTCATCCTATTTTGGCATGGTCCATTTTCATTACCATAATTGGTATGATATTTATGGGGGAATTTTCTTTGCCACATTAATATTTTTTTCATTTGTCATGTGGGATTATTTTTACAGAAACAAACAGCTTGTACTTTTAATACTTACCACCGCAATATCTGTGTGTATTATGTTCATACTGCCAGAGCAACCCCATAGGCACGAATGGCTTTATATATATCTAGGCATGGATATAGGTTTGCTGTCCTATCTTGTGTTAGAGAAGAAAGGGCATATAAAAATTGTGTCTAAGATGGATAAAAATCATTTGGTAGCTTTTGCGGGGTCACTTATATGTATGTATGCAATTAAAGGTATTCATACGGAGGCTCTGAGCTTTATATGCCTTAAAGGCTTTATGCTTATACTATTGCCGCTAGCATTAGCATCATATGTTTCAAGGAGTAATACACTCCTTAGCCACAACTCGGGTAGATAAACATAATTCACATATAAGACTTACAATAGCTAAATCCTTTTGGATAAAAAAATTGCAGTTTTTGTAATGGTTTTAATTATGGCCTTCAAGCCTTCGTATCCAAAGCTTTTTTCGGCGTCATGGTCTAAGCCTATATCCCTGTGCTCTAGTTCTTCGTGCATGAACTCTTCTATATTAAGTGCTAAGCTCTCTTCATCTTTAATTTTTTTAAGACTCTTTAACTGTTCTCCATAATGGTCCCCGATAACTTCCTCTACAGCAACCGTGCACGCCATAGCAGCTTTTTCCCCCATTAGCGCACAAATAGAGCCCATTGCAAATCCACCTATATGCCAAAGGGGCTGCAAAGCCGTTGGACGCACTTTACGTTTTTTAACTTGCTCATCGAAATACTCTAAGTGCCTTAGCTCAGATTTTAACATCTTTTCAATTTCTTGGTTTCCCTTAAGTACAGCTAATTGACCTTTATAAATACGTTTCGCCCCGTATTCGCCAGCCTGGTTCACTCGTATAATTCTCTCAAGTTCCTTAGTCACCTTTATACCTGAATAAAAATAAGGATAGAACTACCACTAAACTTATGGTTAGCATGGAAGTAGAGGCTATAAAGCTATATCCCGCTAGTGATACTCCAAAAAGTCTCCTTGGCTCAATATCACAAGGAGTAAAGTCATTATTGAGAATTTCTTCTTTAAATGCTTCAAGACTTATAGATTCTTTAGGTATAAGTCCTGCGCAGAGGGTTGTTTTCTTTAAGAAGCCTTCTTCAGCTAAAATCTGAGTGAGGGCGATAGTAGAGTTGGTTAGATAAAGCAATATAATTGCCACTGCAGCGAAATTCTGAAAAAATCTGGCAATAATTGCTATGATAGCAATTGCACTTGTAGCTGCAAATATATACCGTTGGTAGTAACATAGTTTGCATAAGGTGAGGTCTAAGTAATGCTCAAGTGAGAACGAAACTATTAGTACAATCGCATTAAAGACAAGTAACAGTTTAAATAATTTTCTTAAAGGATTCATTGTTCTTTTATAAATACAGAGTTGGTTATAAAGACTTTATCATAGTAGTCGCTTCTCACTTGAAAGCTAATAGGATTTTTTGAACTTTTCAACATTTCTTTAGTTGCTTTAACAAATGCAATCAGCTCGATCTCCTGATCTGGATCAAGAGTAAGTTTATGCTCAGTATCATAGTCTTGCTCAAAACCCTGTAATTTCAAAGTAGCACCTTCAATTCCCACAACCAACAGCGCAATTTGCTGCTTCTGAAGTGTTCTGTTTGCTATCTTTAATATATAACTGTTTCGCACAGATCCATCTGGCAAAAACGTAAACATTACATTGCGATCATGAATAGAAGCTATTTTTACCTCCTGTTTATTGGAGAGTGCATAAAATAACAAAAACATTACCAAAACAAAAAGTCCGCCAAAAAGCAAAGTCTTTGGATGTAGCAATTTCTTTGCGTGCGGCACACCATTCATTTTATCAGCACTGGAATTTATGCTGTCGTACCCAATTAAATTAAGCGGTCTTCCCAATTTATCCATTACGCTATTGCAAGCATCCACGCATAGGCCGCAACCTATGCAGCTTATTTGTAAGCCATTACGTATATCGATGCCCATAGGGCATACAAAAACACACCTACCACAATCTA
This sequence comes from Candidatus Jidaibacter sp., assembly GCA_021298045.1. GTDB lineage: Bacteria > Pseudomonadota > Alphaproteobacteria > Rickettsiales > Midichloriaceae > JAJTHY01. The sequence goes on along the minus strand of JAJTHY010000107.1, from coordinate 6,329 downwards.
TACAATCACCAGACTTTGAGTTTGCATCGCGCTTACCTCTAGGTTCCCCGCGCCAATCATGATATGTTACAATGGTAGTGTCGTTGTCTAGCATTGCGGATTGGAACCTTCCATATGGGCACATATATACACAGACCTTATCTCTAACAAAACCAGCAAATAAATAAGTGCTAAGGGTTAAGCCACTTAACCAAGCAAGGCCACCAGAGGTGATTTTGCCATTCCATAAATCTAAAACTAAAGACGGTGCATCATAAAAATAACACACCCAACCAAAAGCAAATGCAAATGCAATGCTAACCCATGATAAATGTGTTGCCATTTTTTTGATAAATTTATCTTGCGTCATTGGTTCTGAGTCAAGCTTGATTCTTGCATTCCTATCGCCTTGAAAAAATGCTTCTACTTTGTTGAATAAATCTACAAAAACAGTATGCGGACAAGTATATCCACACCAAACGCGGCCAAAAAGAGAGGTAACGAAAAACAAGCCTAGTGCAGCAAGTATAAGCAAGCCAGTTAAATAATATAGCTCATCTGGCCAAATTTCTATGTTGAATATGTATACTCTGCGATTTACTAAATCCATTAGTAATGCCTGGTCGGGCTCACCAGCTCCGCGGGGCCAGCGGATCCAGGAGCATAAAAAGTATAAGAGCAACAAAGCTAATGAGGAATAATTTTTGATGCTTCTGTATTTTCCGGTTACGTTTTGCGGGTATATCATTACAGTACTTATAAATATTGACAGCGCTATCTTAAACGCCTTTAATACAGTATTAGTGTATCACGATTTGTGCATATATGCAGCAGAAAGAAGAATTGAAAAAATGTATAAAAGAAGGAACTTATTTTAAGGATGCCTTAGATTGGTATGCCTCCAAATATATATTTCCATTCACGCAAAGAGCTTCTTTCCTAACGTTATGTGCGATTTTATCTGTGGGAACTTTAATATCCATAAATGCAGCAAGAAGTAGTTTCGAAAGCACAAAAATCCCCTTCCCAATTTATGCTAAAGATCAGGTAAAATTTTTCTCTATAATCAAGCCCTTATCGCAGGGAGAAGAATCCATAGAAATTTCAGTCGCTCGTTACTTCATCAGCAAATACGTAACTTTGCGTGAAAATTATAACCATTTAGACTTTTCAGGAGAGAATAGGGGCTTAACTCAAAATAAGATTAAAGCATTATCCTCCAGTCAGGTATATAGCGGCTATGAAGAATATATGGACCCCAACCAAAATAGCGATAACCCAATAACGAAATATAAAAACCAGACTACTCGACTTGTAAAAATCAAGGAGATATTAATCAAAGCTCCATCAGGTTATCCAGAAAGTGCTACTGTCACTTTTACCGCAACAGAAAAGAACAACTTTGGATCTACAAGCCAGGATTACCGATCTGAATTATCATTTATGATGAACAATATGGCAAATATATATGAAGGATCAGACCCTTTGTATTTTGTTATCACCAAATATAGAACTTATAAGTTGTCAAACTAGTCTTTATGTGAAATAAATTTAATTAGTTATAGCAAGATTTTTTTATGCAAAAATTATTCATAATATTGATGCTAGGTTTATTATTTAATCTCGGGCATATCTTCAATGCAGAGGCAACTGGCATGCCGCGCCCAATTGGTGGGGAAAACAGAATAAAAATATTAAATTATACTCCTAACACAGTTTTTAAATTTGTTGGGCATTACGAATATCAATCGATAATAGAATTTGGGCTTGATGAAGAAATAGATACTATCTCTATGGGTACTCCAACCCCATGGCAGGTTGTGCCCGCTGGGAACCGTATATTCATTAAGCCTGTTGAAGAAAATGCAACAACTAACATGACGGTTATCACAAACAAGCGCATGTATTTTTTTGAAATGCATGCAGAAGAAGCGAGCAGCATTAGTGATGCTGGCCTTAATTTTGTGGTTAAATTTGTGTATCCAGAGCAATACAATATAGCTAGCGGCAGCAGTACATCTGGTTCGCTAACCCATGTAAATGGTAATAGTGGCCCGGATATGACTAAGCCAGAGCTGTATAATTTTAAATACAGCATTAGCGGCTCGGCTCATGATATTGAGCCAACCCAAGTGTTTGACGATGGGGAATTTACTTACTTCAAATTCAGAAGCTTGAATGCAGAAATACCTGCCATATTTTTAGTGGATAGAACTGGTAAAGAAGGTTTGGTAAATTTTAGAGTAACTGGTGGCTATGTTGTTGTGGAGCGTGTAGCTAACCGCTTTACTTTAAGGCGCGGTCCGGATACAATATGTGTCTTTAATGAGGCGGGACCTTTTAAAAAGAAAGAGAAAAAGTTCCTGTTTTTCTAGTGGTTCGACTGCATGTCTAAGTTTGTTCATTTGAGAGTTTACTCAGATTACTCTTTAGGCTCTAGCGCAATTAGAGTTAAGGATTTGGTGCGCGCATGTCTAACCCATAATTTTCCAGCCCTAGCACTTACGGATAAAAACAACTTATTCGCCTCTTTAGAATACTCTATGGAAGCAGTAAAAAATGGTGTTCAGCCGATAGCTGGTCTTGATATATGCGTGGAGTATGAGAAAGATGTTTATGGAAATGTTATAATAATTGCGAAAGACAAAATTGGTTATGCGAATATTCTAAAGCTTGCTAGTAATATTTTTCTTAAAAGATCTACCTCAAAACAATTATCGATTAATTTCCAAGAACTCATTGAACTTGGGAAGGGGTTAATAATTCTTGCAGGCAACCCAATAGACAGCGTGGAAAAGCATCTATTTGGCTATAGGCAGCAGGATACATTTAAATTTTTAAAGCAATTAGCAGAGATTTTTAAGGATAGGTTATACATTGAGATTATACGCAAATCTCAGGAATCTGAGGAAGATTTAGCTTTTGAAGTAGCCATGATAGATTATGCGTACGGCAATAACATACCACTTGTTGCTACTAACTATGCATCCTTTTTAAACTCTAGTTTTTACGAAGCGCAGGACGCCATGAGCTGTATTGCAAATGGAAGGTACTTATTAGAAGATAATCGCCCTAGGCTTGATCCAGGTTTTTACCTAAAAAGCGCAGATGAAATGGAGGAACTTTTCTCTGATTTGCCTGAAGCAATTAACAACACTATAGTTATAGCCAAAAGATGCTCTGTGTACTCCGAGGGCAAACCTCCGCTGTTGCCAAAATTCATACAAGATGAAAAAATTTCAGAGGCTGAAGTAATTCGTGAGCAAGCCATAAATGGGCTAAAACAGCGGATATCAAAGCTTTCTCTTTCCCAAGAATTGCAAAAGCAATATTTTGATAGACTAGACTTTGAACTCTCCATCATCAATAAGATGAAATATGCCGGGTATTTTCTAATTGTATCTGATTTTATCCGTTGGAGTAAAGAGCAGGGAATTCCAGTGGGCCCTGGACGTGGCTCGGGTGCTGGGTCTATAGTTGCCTGGGCGCTTGCAATTACTGATTTAGACCCAATAAAATTTGGTTTGTTATTTGAGCGATTTTTAAATCCAGAGCGGGTATCCATGCCTGACTTTGATATCGATTTTTGCCAAGAGCGCCGAGAAGAAGTTATAGAGTATGTAAAATCGAAATATGGCTCGGATAAAGTTGCCCAGATCATTACTTACGGAAAATTACAAGCAAGGGCGGTACTGAGGGATGTAGGTAGAGTTTTACACATGCCTTACGGGGTTATAGATAAAATCTGTAAAATGGTGCCAAATAATCCAGCAAATCCGGTAACTCTTGGTGAAGCTATTACTTTAGATAAAGAGTTGCAAAAGTCCAAAGAAGCTGATCCTGAAATCGAAAAACTACTTAATATCAGTTTGCAGCTTGAAGGTTTAAATAGGCACGTTTCAACACATGCGGCTGGCGTCGTGATAGCTGACCGTCCAATCATAGAGATAGTGCCGCTTTATTTAGATGATGCAGCGAAGATGCCAGCAGTGCAATACTCCATGAAATATGCAGAAGCTGCTGGCCTCATTAAATTTGATTTTTTAGGTTTAAAAACGCTAACAGTAATTTCATGGACAACCAAGTTACTTAAAGCTAAAGGTGTGGGAATTGACTTGGAAAATCTCTCGCTTGATGATCCTCAAACATATGCCATGCTCTCAAAAGGTTTGACTACTGGCGTATTCCAATTTGAAAGTGCTGGAATGAAAGAGGCGATAAAGCGCCTGAAGCCTGATTCTATTGAAGATTTAATCGCTCTTGGCTCATTGTACAGGCCGGGGCCGATGGATAATATACCTAGTTATATCAACCGTAAGCATGGGTTAGAGCAGCCTGAATATTTGCATCCGCGTATGGAAAACTGCCTGCGTGAAACGTATGGTATTATAGTTTACCAAGAGCAGGTTATGGAAATAGCTAGAGAGCTCGCGGGATACACGCTTGGTGGCGCTGATTTATTACGCCGAGCAATGGGTAAAAAGATTAGATCAGAGATGGAAGCACAGCGCGAAGTGTTTGTACAAGGATGTGTTGCAAATAATATAGACCGCAGCAAAGCGCAGGAGATATTTGACCTGATTGAAAAATTTGCAAGCTATGGGTTTAATAAATCGCACGCCGCAGCTTATGCGATAATATCTTATCAAACCGGGTATTTAAAAGCTAATCATACCAAAGAGTTTTTGGTTGCCTCTATTAATTCTGAGATTCACGATACCGATAAAATAAATATCTTTTTACAGGAAGCTAAGAAATTTAACATACCTATAGTATTGCCGGATATAAATAAATCAGAAGCTGTGTTTACCGTGGAGGGTGAGGCAATTCGTTTTGGGCTGGGGGCGATTAAAAACGTGGGTGTTAGCGCAGTTTCTAAAATCATCGAGGAAAGAAAATGTGGTGAATTCAAAAGTATTTATGACCTGGTAGAGCGCTGTGGGAAGGCAGCACTAAATCGTCGTATGTTTGAGGGCTTATGTAAATCTGGTGCCTTAGATTGCTTAGAGGAAAACAGAAACAAGGTTCTCCACAGTGTAGATATGCTGCTTAGGTATGCTCATGAATATGCTATTCAGAAAGAAAGTACACAGGTTGGATTGTTCAGTTTCGATGATGCAGATATTGATCAAAAACCACAGTTAGAAAATTTGGAAAAGTGGAATACCGATGAAGCTTTGCAACGCGAATTTGAAGCGTTCGGATTTTATCTATCATCACATCCGCTGGCACCTTTTGGGACAAAGTTAAAAAAGTTGGGAGTTGTAGAATCTGACACGCTCGAGGGGATGTTGAGCAGGTCCAAGGGAGTGAAGATAAGCCTGGCTGGGGTTATTACTGCTCGCAAAGTTAAATCTTCTAAACGTGGCAAATACGCAATTATGCAAATCTCTGATAGGCAGGGGTTGGTGGAGATTTCAGTTTTTAGTGAAGAGATGCTACATAAATATGATGATCTTTTGCAAATTGGGAATGTTATTTTTGTAACTGCAGATGCGCGCGTAGATGAATCCGGACTTAGAATTATGGTGGATTCTATCTGCCAAATGGGCGAAGCTTTATCTAGAGTTAATACTGTTCTTTCGGTTCTTATCAAGGATCAGAGGGTTATTGAAGAGGTTTCCAGCTTGGTGGGTCCATCTGGCAAAAAGGTCTCCATGGCTTTAAAATTAGAAGGCGGAGAAATTATAAGCTTCAGCTCTAGTCAACCTATTTATATAACGCCTGAAAACGAAATGAGGCTCAGAAAAATAAGCGGAGTAGAGGTGGTGGAGTATTAGCTATAATATAAAGAAGGGCCGCGGCAGCTCAAGAGGAAGAGCGCAAACGCGCTACACACGGCCTGCAGAATCGCCTTTAAAGACTGCCTGCTTTACCGCTTTCTAATAGTTTTTCTTCCTACGCGAATCATCCCTTAAAAGTACGTGGCTAACTACTTGTTTTACCCCTGAAACATTTCTTGCAATATTAATTGCAAGGGTTAGTTCTTTTTGATCTTGAGCGACTCCAAGAAGGTAAACTGTGCCATTATTGCTATCAACCTTGTAGTTTACGGATCTTACGTCTTGCTCAAGTAGAAGCTTACTGCGAACTGCATTGGCAATAAAGGTGTCTTTTGCATATTCTCTTACATGGGTTGGAGCAACGATTAGCTCGCTTATAACTTCGCGCACACCTTCAACTTCCCAAGCGATGTCAATAGCCTGGTTAACATATGCTTCGCCTTTTAGGTTGCCAACTAACAAAACTCTACCTTCGTGTACTGTAACGGAAATTCTAGTTAGAAGCTCGCTAAACTCATGTTGTACATATGCATCGCGGATTTTAACCGCTATGATGTTATCATTTAG
>JAJTHY010000070.1 GCA_021298045.1 Candidatus Jidaibacter sp. | reverse complement strand
TGACTATGAGTAGATGGAGCGCCACATTCACAGCGAAGATTTTAGAGGTTTTTGCTTTAAATTACAAGGTATTAATTGAAGCTTTTATCCATGTTCGTGTTGTAACGCCGTTGCTTCTGAATTTTAATGCGGTCGCCCTGCAATCCTAATCCAAAAGGTAAAATAAACACTTGCAAAACTGTGGAAAATTAGTTAAGTTTGCTCGGTGCAAATGGCGGAGTAGCTCAGCTGGTTAGAGCGGCGGAATCATAATCCGTAGGTCGGGGGTTCAAGTCCCTCCTCCGCTACCAAAAATCAAATTTTTTAGACATTGGTAGTGTTAATTCACCATCTTCGCTGCTTTTTTCAATGAATTGTCAATCAAGCTCATTTGAGCATCTTTACTTAACTCACTTATCAATGATTCTTCTACATACTTTATTGTAAGCTCTACAGTTTGTGCTTTTAACTCAGAAATTATTTGCTGCTCTTGCTGCGCAATACGAGCTAATGAATCTTCGAGTTTACGGTCTGATATAGCCTTAAGCTGATTTTCAATGTCACTTATGATAAACTGAGATCTTTCATTAGCTTTTTCGATAATTTCTACTGCTGTTTTTTCCGCTTCTGCTAATTTTTTCTTGGATTCCTCAAGATATTGTTCCGCCTCAACTCTAAGATTTCTTGCATGTTCTATCTCTTTTATAGCCTCTTGGATTTTTTCATCTAAAAAAGATAGTACAAATTTTTTAATAGGTTTGTATAAGGCAACTACAAATAGTATAGATGCAATAGCAACAACATTTGATTCTGTGAACATATTTTTATCCATCGATTAGTTATTTTTAGACTTGAGATCTAAATGTGTAAGTAAACAGTTCATAATTTCACTCTGTACCTCTAATGCTATTCCTTCAATACTGTTTTGCATTTGAAATCTAAATCTGGAAAGTTTTTCTTCTTCTTTAGCTGTATTTTTGCTGATTCTTTTTTCAATATCATCAACACTAATTTTCAGCTTGTTTTCAGCTTTTTTTGTAGCTTCGTCTATAATTGCAAAAGCTTTATGCTTCGCAGTTTCAATAACTTTGGTTGCTTCATGTTCATTTACGGCACGCTTTTTCAACATCTCCTCAGATAAAGCAACGTCACTCTCGATAGATGAATTACGTGATTCCACAACATTTCCCACTCTTGGTAAAAAATATTTAGCAACAATCCCGTAAATCATAGCAAAAATTATGACCAACCAAAAAAGCTGCGATATAAAAAATTCCGGATTTAACTGAGGCATGACCTAACAATATTCTATTTGCGCATTACATTATAACTAAGCATGGGGTTTAAATCAACTTCAAACACGCAAAAGGTTATTAACATATCCACACGTTCCTCTGTTGATAACTATCTTAATTATGTTGTGAATAACTCATTAATAACTTTTTACACACATCTTCTCACAAGTTTTTCACAGGTTATTAACATGTTAATATTTCAAAACTACTAAAATGTTAATATGTTAATAACTTATTTATAAAAAGAATTTACGGGATATATAAGGTAAGTTAGTTTGTAGATAACTATGTAAGTAATATGTTTAAAATTAGTAATTAACATATCAACACACTAATATAATAAATAAACATTTATATAAGTATTAATTTATTTTTATGAAAAAGCCTTTACTTGAAAAGATAGCGAGCCAACCTAATAGCAAAACTCCCATTTGGATTATGCGACAAGCAGGCAGGTATTTGCCTGAGTACAGAGAGATTAGAAGCAAGTTTCCAAGTTTTATAGATTTCTGCTTAACTCCAGAAGCTGCAGCTGAAGTTACCTTACAACCTTTGAAAAGATTTCAACTTGATGCAGCAATTATATTCTCAGACATATTGCTAATACCAAAAGCATTAGGAATGAAAGTTGAATTTTCTCCATCACATGGTCCTAAGTTAGAATCCATAAATAGTTTAAGGGATATTAAAAAGATAACCAAACCAAATGAAATGGTATTTGATAAAGTTGGGCAGGCAATAAAATTAGTAAGACAAGAACTAAGTGGTAATTTCAAAGATAAAACATTAATAGGCTTTGCAGGCGCACCATTTACTATAGCATCATATATGATAGAAGGCGGTGGTAGCAAAGAATTTGCAAAGGTTAAAAGGTTCTTTATTGAAAATCCAAATGAGTTCTCCGAACTTTTAGAGACAATAGTAAAGGCAACAATACAGTATTTAAAAGTTCAAATTAAATCTGGCGCAGAAGTTATAAAAATTTTTGATTCGTGGGCTGGGGTTGTTCCAAATAGTGAATTCCGAAATATGGTAGTTAAGCCAATTGAAAAAATCATAGAAGGAGTTAAGGCAGAATTTCCCAGTATTCCCTTTATAGTTTTTGCCCGGAACGCAGGCAGTAGCTTGAGGTATTTTAAATCAAAAACAAATGTGGACGCATATGCAATAGATCAGTATAATGATTTGACTTGGGCTTTTAAGGCTTTGACAAAAAATGAAAAAGCACCGGTTTTGCAAGGTAATATGGACAACATGCTCCTAGCATACGGTAATAAAAAGCAAATAATAGAGCGTGCGCATAAAATTTTGGATAAAGCGCATGGTGAAAGTTTAATTTTTAATTTAGGGCATGGTATACTACCGGAAACTCCAATAGATAATATGAAGTGTTTAGTGGATGCGGTTGTTGTGTATGAGCATGAAAGAGTTAACAAACAGTACAGTTGAAGTAACTAATGACAACACCTCTCAAATAGGTGAAGGTAGCAAAATGCCTTGTAATTTAGATGCTGAAAAAGCTGTGCTAGGTTCTTTTTTAAACAACAATGAAAACCTAAATAAAGTAGCTGATTTCCTTAAGCCGGACCACTTTTATGTCCCCCTTCATGCAAAAATATATGAATCTATTCTTAAATTTTATGAGCGAGGTTTAATAGCAAGCCCTGTTACCTTAAAAAATTATTTTGGTGAAGATGATTCTTTAAGTGAACTTGGGGTATCTAGCCTTGAATATTTAATGAAATTATCTACTAACGCTGCCTCGATAATTAATTTACTTCCTTATGCCAAAGATATTTACGAAACATCTTTAAGAAGAGAACTCATTAAAATTGGCGAAGATGTTGTTGTTGGCGCGCATCAATACAATACCGACCAAAACGCTATGGATCTGATAGAAGGTGCCGAGCAACAGCTATTTAATTTAGCATCTGATGGTAACGCTGAATCTGGCTTTTCCACTTTGAAAGCAAGTGTGGTTGAGAGTATTAAAAGAATAGATATGGCCCGCAAGCAAGGCGGAGAGGTTAGTGGTGTTACCACCGGGTTTATCGATTTGGATAAATTGCTAGGTGGTATGCAAAGTTCAGATTTGTTGATACTTGCAGCTAGGCCATCTATGGGTAAAACCGCTTTTGCCATCAATATAGCAATTAATGCTGCGCTAAATTTTCTAAATAAAAAAGAAGTTAAGGATAAAAAATCTGTAGCTGTGTTTTCTCTGGAGATGTCATCTGAGCAAATAGCTAATCGTATTCTTGCGATTAAAACTGGAATAGACGGTAGTAGAATAAGAATAGGTAATATCAGTAAACAAGAATTCAGTGTGTTGCTTAAAGAAAGCGATAAGCTAGCAGAGATGCCTATATTTATTGATGACACTCCATCCATCAGTATCTCAGCGCTTAGAACGCGTGCCAGGCGTCTTAAAAGGCAACATAACTTAGGTGCTATAGTAGTGGATTATCTGCAATTGATCAGGGGCAGTAGCAAAATGAGCGAAACCAATAGGCTGCAAGAAATTGCAGAAATCAGCCAAGGGCTTAAAGCGATTGCGAAAGAGCTGGATATTCCTGTGCTTGCGCTTTCCCAGCTTTCGCGTGCGGTAGAATCTAGGGATGATAAAAGGCCCCAACTTTCGGACCTTCGTGAAAGTGGTAACATTGAGCAAGATGCGGACGTGGTTATGTTTATTTATCGCGAGGAATATTATCTATCGCGCAAAATGCCTCAAACCCACGAGGCCGATAAATACGCGCAATGGCAGGCGGATATGGAAAATGCCAAAGGAATAACTGAAATCTTAATTGCAAAACAGAGGAATGGCCCAATAGGAACAGTATGCGTGCGGTACGATACCCGCACTACTGGCTTCACCAATTTGGACATGGTAGGACATTAGCGCTTAGGTTAACCTCTAACAGTACCCCTCTCTTGCACAACCTTTGGCAAAGCGTCCAAAATACCTTTGCTTAAAGTTTTAAATTCATCTAAGTCCTGTATTGCATAATAACCTTTTTCCAAATGCTTGGAGAGTTTTGCCATCTCAATTTCTGTTGTGCTGCCAGTTCCCTTCTAATCCCGAACTGGCGTATTAAGCGTTCCGAATTAAAAAAGTAATGCTTCCACTTCGCTGATAAATGGCTCCCCGCGAAAATTAAGTGCATTTTGGAACTTGTTTATGCATGAGCTTAAGGCTCGATCGCACCCCGGATAAATTTTAAATGCTAGGGTTACTTTAAGGCCTGAGGGGGGAGCTTCTGATATTATGATTTTGCTACTTAAGTGCTCAACAACTTCAGTTTCAAATCCGCAATCGAATTTTATTTTTCCATACTTATAATAGCCATCTGCTTCGGTTAGTGTAGACATAAAAGCATCTATGCCAACCACTTTTTGTATTTTGCCCACCTGACATTTTGATTCTAGGTCTACCTTACATCTATAATCCCCAAGCTGAGCGCGGCATTGTGGAGAGTAAAGCTCCCCAATCGTTTGGTTAAATGCTTGCAATAACCCACGTATTTCTGCGGTAAAGCCAGAATCATTAAGCGTAACTTCTCCTAAAAAGCCCGTGCGCAGCTGTAATTTCCCAGATTCTGGGCGCATAATATCAACCAAAAAAATGGAAACTTTTGCATGATCAAACTTCCCCGATAATAAATCTTCATGGCGAATTATTTCATGGTCGATTATTCCCGCTACTTCAAGGTTATCGGTTGCAAGCGTTGTATCTGACTCAATTGCAGACCTAGAAAAGCCTGATTTTGCATGATATAAGACTCCATCTATGGTGAGATTTTTTTCTGCTTCTGTGAAGCCCAGTATTTCACCCGAGCGGAGTTTTACTTCCCAACAGGTAGTTAACGTTAAAACCTCACCGATTATTGACTCCTTTTTCATAAGTCCCTATAAAATTTCTATAAGTGGA
>JAJTHY010000050.1 GCA_021298045.1 Candidatus Jidaibacter sp. | reverse complement strand
TGACTATGAGTAGATGGAGCGCCACATTCACAGCGAAGATTTTAGAGGTTTTTGCTTTAAATTACAAGGTATTAATTGAAGCTTTTATCCATGTTCGTGTTGTAACGCCGTTGCTTCTGAATTTTAATGCGGTCGCCCTGGCTAATATTTTCTTTTTCATAAAATTCATGTTGCTATCTGTTTGCAATTGCGTTATAATTTTCGACGTTACTTTTAACAAATTTAATTTTATGCAAAGAAGAGCTAACATTTCTGTCTGTCTCCTGCGCGCCTATTTACTGGGCGTCTTCTTCTTTGCATTCTTTGCACATCATCCAATGCGATGGTCTTATTAATACTCCCAAAAACTTCCAATACTAACTAACTTTTAAAACTAAATTTAACATTCTCTACATAGGGTTAATGTACTTTTTAAAATCAACTTAAAGACGTTGATCCTTATAGCGAAGACAACAATTTTTTAGGAGAAAAACCATGTCTAACAATATGTGCTGTTTCAATTATCGATTTAACCATCTGTGGCTCGTCGTCACCCATTCATTAAACACTTCACAAAATAATTTAGATAATTTGAAATCGGAGAAGAACAATGCAATCTACAAACCAAAACCAAAGTCAAATAGCTGATATTTCTAATGCAATTTCTACAGATCAAATCTTAGATCTTTATAATACTATTGTAGGCACAGCCCTACAGTCTGAAATAGCCAGAATTAATGATGTTTCATCAAAATATTCTGCAGCTACCACGAGACAAGAAAAAGGATTAGTCCTTAACTGTCTTAATAAATACCCTAAAATACAAAAAGCAATTAAGGATAATCAAGAAATTGATTTTTCCGAGCTTATAAATATTCATGAGAATGAAGGCTTGAGGATGTTAAACGATCAAATCGCTGCAGCCAATCGCTTTATTGCATGTACTGATGTGCAACAGCAGGTAGAGCAAGATTTTAACTCGGGAAATTATAAGGAATTCGATGTGAGCAATGGCGATAATAATTGCCAGTCTCGAGTTTTACTCATGCAATTTTTTGGTAAGGGCATTAAGTATGCTGATTTAAATCCTCAAGATAAATTGGTGGTGACTCTTGCGAATATTAATAGCAAATTCCAAAAAGAAATTAGAGATGAATTTGGGCTTTTAATTAAGGATGTAGACTGTGCAAAGGTTAGCTATGGTAAAACCACAGTTCCCATTATTAAACCTATTGTTAAGACGTTGACAGCAGGTGACTTCTATTCTATTAGAGACTTACTTGCTCAAGCAATGAGTACTATTTCTTGTCAATTTTTAATTGAGGAAGCGCAAGATGAAGAGCTGAAGATAGATTTGAAACCCTATAATAGACCTTTAGGAAAGAATGGGAAGTTATTGCCTTCACAACAATTGCAAGCACCTGGGGTTGAGGCGATGTATAAGTTTATAGAGAGAAATTCCATTCCATTTAATTATAAAATTACCCGGCTTGGAAGTACTGCTCTTGAAAATTCTTCACTGCAATACAACCTAAAAGGGATAACATTGCTTGATATAAATGGTAAAGTCGTAGAGAATGGCACTAAAGAGCCATGTATGATATTTGAACTTTTTTCTGTAGATACAATGCGCATGAGGGAGAGTACTAAGGGGACTGAGCTTGAGGCTTTGGCTAACGCTGCTACCATGGAAGAATACATCAAAGAGCTAAATATTGTGGGCATCAGAAGATTGATAGGTGCTTGTGATGTTAAGCTTGATAAAATTCTACAGGGCAGCAGCGTTAAATACGCTACCCAGTGCATTAAGGAATTAAGCAATTCTAGTATTGTTAACTTGCTGAATTTACAATATGTGGAAGATGGTCATAGATCTAGCAAAGGGATTATACTTTCTCCCTGCCACATATACCTAAGTAGTACGCAGGATGCGTTCAGCGCAATGCAAAATATAGTAAATAGTTCACCAACTTCTGGTGAGAGGATATAGGAGGGTAATCATGCAAACGAATATTAAACAACCAAAAGCGTTATACTTGCTGTTCTTTGTGCAAATGTGGGAGGCTTTCAGCTTTTACGGAATGCGGGCTATTCTGGTGCTGTACATGGTTTCTGAGCTTAAGCTTTCAGACATGGAGGCATTTGGAATATACGCAGTTTCAACTGCTTTATCAGAAGCTTTTGCAGTAATAGGCGGAAAGATGGGTGATAAAATTTTTGGCCTTAAATATTCTATTTACTTAGGGGGAGGTATAATTGCATTGGGTCATATGGTTATATCTATACCGGGTGGAATTATAAATTTATACTTAGGTATGGGGTTAATTGCGGTCGGCACTAGTTTTCTTAGGCCTAACTGTACTGCGCTGCTTGGGGAGTTTTATAAAAAAAATGATGTCCGCAGAGATGCGGGCTACACCTTATTTTACGTTGGATTAAATCTAGGTGCTTTCCTCGCAACCATTGGATGCGCGTTTGCAGCTGACCTATATGGATGGCACTATGGATTTTCACTAGCAGCTTTTGGTATGGCCTTTGGACTTTTAGGATTATTTAAATTTAATTCTATATTGGAAAATAAAGGCAAAAAACCAAAGGGCGCAACAAAAGTAAAGCTTGTCGTATATTCCCTGTTTGTGCTTGTGATGTGCCCGCTTTGCTCAGTCATTATATATCTGCATGAAATCACTATCTATGTTGTTACTGGCGCCATCATGGCCATGATAGCCTCGGTGATTTATTCTGTAAGGGGCCTGGATAAACTTGAGAGAAGCAATGTTTATTCTATATTGATTGCGATCTTTTTGCTCGCTCTTTTTTATGGATTTGAAGAGCAAATGGGTAGTACGCTAATTTTATTTGCTGAGCGGTTTTCTGATAAATCTTTGTTTGGCTTTGATGTGCCCGCCGCTTCTATCACCACGGTTAACCCTGTTGTTATACTGCTGCTTGGGCCAATTGTGGCGATACTTATGGAGCTTTATGAAGCAAAAACCAAAAAAGAAATTAAGCTTTATAGCAAAATATCACTAGCTTTTTGTTTGCAAGCTATTGCGTTTTCGGTACTTTATTATTCTTCTAAAGGCGGATTGGTTAGTGCAAATATTATTGGATTATCATTTGGCATGATTGCATTCTCCGAATTATTTATCGGCCCTGCTGTTTATGCGCATTGTGCAAAATATTCGCCAAATCATATGAGGGGTATACTAATGGGGTCGGTAATGTTGGGGCATGGTCTTGCCAACCTCTTTAGCGGTGCGCTTAGCAAGTATATGGCTATTGATGAATTAAATGCCGATTTGGGCGTTAGCATTTATACTGACGGATTTTTCAAAATTCTTATCATGTGTTTTGCTGCAAGTATTGTATTGTTGATAATTAGTAAGAGGTGTAAATGAGCGAGATAAACTTTGTTAAAAAATCAGGTAATATAGGCCCGGTATTATTATCGGTGCTTGCTAACAATTTTAAAACTGAAGCTCCATATATAACATCATTGAACGGTGAAAGCATAACCGTATTCGTGGCTCTGAGCACCCCAGAAGAAATGGGGTTAAAATTTGCCAAAGCTATCTTGGAACATAAATTTGAGCGCGCTACATTGAATTTAGATCTTGATGCGAATGATCTTTGCAAAGTAGTGTTCGCTATTCAAAACCGAACTTGGAAGCTAACCAAATTTAAGAGCAATACAGAATATAGCTTTAAACAACTTGATGTAATGGTAGAAAATCCAGATGAGTTAAAGCAAAGTTACCAGAGGTTTGCATCGCTAGTTGATGGTAAAAGTCTGTGTAAGGAGCTTGCTGAGTCTCCATCCAACCACATATTTCCAGAATCGTTTGCAAGTGTATGCAGCTCTCTCGCGCAGTATGGAATAGAGGTTGAAGTTTTAGGCATTGAGGAAATCAAAAGGCTTAAAATGGGGGCCCTTTTAGCTGTTGCCCAAGGAAGCAATAAAGAGCCAAAAGTAGTTGTGCTGCGATATAACGGAGCGCCGGGGAAATCTGGCTCTATAGCTTTTATAGGTAAAGGAGTTTGCTTTGATTCCGGTGGGTTATTTATTAAAGACCAGGTAATGATGCCGAAAATGAAGTACGATAAAAGCGGTGCTGCTGCAGTAGTTGGGGGCATTATGGCTGTCGCATCCCAAAAACTTGCCACTAATGTTATTGGGGTGGTGGGGCTGGTGGAAAACATGCCCGATGCTAATGCAATTAAGCCTAGTGATATCGTTACAAGCATGTCGGGCAAGACTATAGAGGTTGCTGACCCTGATGCTGAAGGTAGGTTGGTGCTTGCGGATTGCATTTACTACACAGAGCAAAAATTCCACCCTAGCGTTATTATAAGTTTGGCCACTCTAACAGCCGATACTATTGCATGCCTTGCGCACGAATACGCTGGTCTGTTTACCAGAAATGATAAATTGGCAGATACATTATTCCAAGCTGGGGTTTCTTCGGGAGACTCGTTGTGGAGGCTTCCCCTTGGAGAAGCTTTCTTAGAGATGACAAAATCTGATATAGCGGACCTCAAGAACGTGGGTATTATGTATAAAGGAGACAATGCATCTGCTGCAGAGTTTTTACATAATTTTGTTGATAGTTCTGACTTTGCGCACTTAGACATTTCAGGCATGGTGTGGTGTGATGAACCTTCGCTAACCAAAGCTAAAGGTGCAACGGGGTATGGGGTTTCTTTTGTTGAGCAGCTGGCCCGTGTTCTTCATGTTTCTTAATTTACCTTGGCTATAAGGTTGATACAGTTGTAGTATAATGCTACTGATGTTTTGAAAATATGGTGTTAATGAATGAAAATAGCTAGACTTGCTTTTGGTGTTGGGGCGCTCACTTTTATATCAAGAATCCTTGGTTATGTGCGAGATGTTGCCATAGCTTTTTTCCTAGGAGCTGGGCTGTTTAACGATGCTTTTGTGATAGCGCTTAGAATTCCCAATATGTTCCGCAGCATCTTTGGTGAGGGGGCGCTAAACAGTGCTTTTGTACCAATATTTACCAAGAAAATTAAGCAAGAAGGTGAGGGTGGGGCGATTAAATTCGCAAGTAATGTGCAAACTATATTGCTGATTATCACCACTATATTCTCTGCGCTTATGATTTATTTCATGAATGGGGTGGTGGAATTGATAGCTCCAGGGTATAGCTCAAATCCAGAAGCATTAAGTCTTATTACTAATTTAGGTAGGATTTCTTTTTGTTATATAATTTTTATTTCGATGATGGCATTTTACGGTGGGATATCCAACTCTTTTGGTAATTACATGCCATTTGCAAGCGCGCCTATAATACTTAATGTTATTTTGATATTATTTATATTTCTTGGTAATAGCCAAGAGCAAAAGGCATATTGGCTTACAATTAGCCTTCCCATTGCTGGAATTTTTGAAATGCTTTGGGTTATGTATTTTGTGTACAAGCATATGGGAATAATTTCAATTCAGCGCCCAGTGATGGATAGTGACACCAAGCTGCTCTTAAAGCGCATGTTGCCTGGGATTATTGGGTCTGGTATTTCGCAGATCAATATTGTGGTAAGTACTATAATAGCATCGTTTGTAGCTAGCGGGGTTTCTTATTTATATTATGCTGATCGCATTTATCAATTACCTCTTGCAATAATAGGTACTGCTCTTGGTACAGTTATGCTCCCTGAGCTTGCGAAAAAATATGCAAGTGGTGATGTGAAGAAGTTTAAAGTTATGCAAAATCAGGCATTGGTGTTTTCGCTATTTTTGACAATGCCAGCCTCTCTTGGGATTTTAGCAATTGCACCAGAGATAATTTCTTTACTCTTTCAGCATGGAGCTTTCGATCAGCAAGCAACTAATGGTGCTGCTGCTGCGCTTGAAGTGTTTGCTTTAGGGTTGCCTGCTTTTTGCATAATAAAAATTTTCTCTGCTGCATTTTTTGCATCTGGTGATACTAAAACCCCAGTGCGTATTGCTGCGGTGGTTTTGTTAATCAACATTGTTATTAGTATAGTGTTGTTGCCATTATTCCAACATGTTGCTGTGGCAATTGGTGCTGTGGTTGCATCATTGGTAAATGCTGGACTGCTCGGATATTTCTTGAAGCGCAAATCTTTATACTTTTGTTATAAGAAATCCTATGTTAAAATTGCAAAAATTATTGGTGCCTCTTTTTTGATGTATTTGTGTATTCTTATACTCAAAAACTTTGTACATTCTTTGCCACTTCTGGCGCAAGTTTGCGCATATATGTCTGTAAGCAGCTTAATTTATTTTGGTTTGTTCGGCTTTCGAAAAGTCACTTAATCATAAAAAAGAATAAGTTAGCGTTATAAAGTATAAAAAGCACAAAATAACTTTCAATTAATCCAGATATGTGCTAAAAATACACTGAATAATATTGTAATGGTATGGTCATGTTACTCAGGGTTTTAAAAGCGCTTAGCAGGGCAGAAAGAGTAAGTGCAAAGCGCCCCATGATGGTTAGCTCCACAGCTATGGGCTTAGATATAGGGATTCTACATTTTTTGCATAAGTTGTCTTGGTTATGGGGTGCAAAAACCTCAACTGCGCTTAGCTCGCATGCCAAAGTTGTGCGCGAAGCAGTTAGTGATTATAAGGACGTATCGGAGCTGAGCTATAGGAAATATCTTGTAGCTGTGCAAAGAGGGGAAAATGCTACTTTTGATTTAAATAAATTCAAAGGCCAACCTTTTGTAAAGGAGGAGAATTTAGTTGCGGTTGTTAAGAGTAATGAGGTTGTTACCTCTATATATTTCCCTAATGTTGGGCTTGGAACAAACGCCTTTGCTAATCTTATGGATTCTTTCGGTAAGTCAGCTTCTAATCTTACTGCGATTGATATCTCAGAAAATCCCAATGTAGATTTGAATGCGCCTGCTATTAGATCTAACATGGTTATACCTGAGATCCCCACTTTATCTAGCCTTGTATCATTTAAAGCAGATGGTTGCAGTATCAGTGGTGATGGCGCGATCTTTTTTGGAGCTCTTCCTGAAGGACTTACCACCTTGCATTTAAATAAGGTTGCTGGCCTAGAAGATGCGGTAGATAAGCTATGTGAATTTCTAGCAAAAGCTAAAGACCTCTCTTCATTTTGCATACAGGGCTGTAATTTATCTGATAAAAGCATGGCAAAAATACTAGAGGCTCTTAAAGATAAGCACCTTGAAGAACTAAGGATTGGGGGTAATCAACTAGATTTTTATAGTTATCCATCACTTAAAAAGCTTTTTAAATCATCTAGATTGCCAAAATTTTTAGATCTATCTGGTGTTTGTAATGATGGGTTGATTAGTTCATGCTTAGAGTTCACTCCTCAAAACCTGAGCGGCGTTCAATATTTAGGGTTAAAAAATAATGGTTTGACAGCTGAGCATGTCCTAGATATGTTCTCAGGTTTTGCTGAGGCTAAGCCTGCTGAAAACTCAGCTAAGAAAAAAGTCAGGGGCAGACCGAAAAAGCAAGAAAGAGAAGAGATAGACTTACTTCCAACCGAAGAGGTTAGTATCCCTCAAAAAGCAAACAAATCTCTGGTGCTTGACCTTTCTGATAATAAACTAGAATCTAATTGCTATCCTGCACTTAAGAATATATCTACTTGGACTAAAGATTTTACTGTTAAACTGTCTCCGAACCAAGGTCAACTTACTGATTATCAAAAATTGGTAAAGATCTTGGGTGAAAATGAAGATAGAAAGATAAAAATTGATTTATCTAGCAGCTCCTTTTTACCTTGGCAGGTTATTGTTTTGCAAAATGATGTTCCGGGAAATGTAGAGGTTGGGCCAGTCCAGGAAGTAGGACTTATAACCAAACTCGAAGCTAAGATGGTTTCTATATTGAATTCAAAAGGGAAAAGAGATGCGATGGCAAGGGAGTAGGGGGTTATTCCTTTGCTTT
Source organism: Candidatus Jidaibacter sp. (assembly GCA_021298045.1). GTDB lineage: Bacteria > Pseudomonadota > Alphaproteobacteria > Rickettsiales > Midichloriaceae > JAJTHY01. Next base: position 7,524 of record JAJTHY010000050.1, on the reverse strand, counting down.
TTTATCGGTGCTTGCCTGCTCCCTTTGAGTTAATAAAGCTTTAGTGTGCTGTGTTACTTCCACATCTTTAACTAGGTCTGGGAATAGGCTCGTCAATTCCGCCACTTCTTGGAAGGCATCTTTAATATTTTGCGCAAGCCTAGCATCGCTATTGAAAGTTATAAACCTGCAAAAACTTATTATCGCCGCTATAACTCTGTAATGCCTATTTTTATAGTTTTCATCAGTCTTAAGCTCTACATCCATTTTTTTGATAATCTCTTTGCTTGTATCCGATGCATAAAGCTCTATCATTTTTTCAACGCTTTCTTTTTGTTTGGGTGAGGGTTCAACAACTTGGTCAGTTGGTATACTGCGCAAAACATGTAAAAATCTTTCTGGATCGCTTTTCATTAGTTTAAATATTTTTAAACTATCTTTTACATCAAAGGCTTTTTTGGTTCTATTTAAAGAAGCGTTAAAGTTTGTATCTTCTGATTTTATTGTAGATAGAAAGTCATAAGTTGCTGCTTTATTTGCTCCTGATTTATAAAGAAAAAGATCTTTAAAGTTACGTAACTGCAAAATAGGTTCGAGAACTATTTTTTTAAATTCAGATAAATCGAGCTGTTGGTTCATACCCTCAGTCAAGTTTTTGAACATGTCTTCACTTTTTGTCACAAAATCATGAAGTAAAATGGCATTGCGCAAGCCTCTATTGTCATAATAAAGTGCGCCAAAGGAATTTTGAATAGTGTTCATGCTGTTTGTTAAGGTAGAGTTTTCTTCAAGTGTTAACTTATCTTTTTTAGCTAATATCTCTAGCTGAGCCACTGCGTTTAGTATTTCAATATAACTTTTAGACTGCCTTCCCACACCATTTGGGGTTAGCTGCAATAACCCTTCTTGGAACGCGTTGATTGCCGTTAACTTAGTTGATTGCACTGGTGCCTCCGCTTTACTTACTTCTCTATATCTTATGGCGTAATGATTAATAAAGCGTTAAAGCATAGAACGATTTTTTATGTATTTTCTGGACTTGGTTCTTCTCGCGCCTATACTGGCACCAACCATTAATAATTATAGATAATGAGATAAAGAATGAGAGTTACACATCAAAAACTAGCCAATGGAATTACTATAGCTACTGATGAAATGCAAGATATTGAAACTGTCTCTATCGTAGTTCAAGTGCAAACCGGTAGCGCTAATGAAACTGCTGCTAACCAAGGGTTGTCGCACTTCTTGGAGCATATGGCGTTTAAGGGAACTAAGTCTCGTAGCGCATTAAAAATAGCTCAAATATTTGATGAAATAGGGGGGTATTTCAACGCCTATACATCCCGTGAAAAAACCGTGTATTATGCAAAAGTGCTGAAAAGTGATGTGCTTGTGGCGACAGATATCTTATCTGATATTTTACAGAACTCTCTATTTGATGAAAAAGAAATTGAGCGAGAGCGTGATGTGATTCTGCAAGAAATAGCGCAGACGGTAGACACCCCAGATGATCTAATATTTGACCTGTTCCAAGAATATGCATATCCGAATCAAGCATTTGGTAGGTCTATACTAGGCACTACAGATATTATTAAGTCGGTTAACCGAGATCAGATCTTAAAATATGTAGATGATAATTACTTTTCTTCTAATGTTATTATTTCTGCAGCTGGCAATATAAGTCATAAGGAATTTTTAAAAATTGCTGAAGAAAAATTTAATGGGCTTCCAGCAAGTGGAAACAAGTATTTGGAGGATATAGTCTACAAAGGTGGAGAAGTAAGGGTTGAGCGAGATTTGGAGCAAATACATCTGGTATTAGGATTTGAGAGCGTACCTTATACTGACCCTACTTACTTTGACTTTCAGGTATTGGCTATTATTGCTGGGGGAGGGATGTCATCTAGGTTGTTTCAAGAAATTAGGGAAAAGCGCGGCCTTGCTTATAGTGTTTCGGCATTTTGCAATAATTATAGCCAAAGTGGCACCTTTAATTTTTATGTTGCGACCAGTGGTGACAAAGTAAATGAATGTGTGGATGTTATCGCCTCCGAAGTGCATAAGCTTACCACTTCCATTACAGATGAGGAAATTCAGCGTGCTAAATCTCAAGTAAGGGCAGGGTTACTTATGAGCCAGGAAAGCTCCATGGCGCGTGCTGAAAAGCTCTCAGGGAATTTAGGAGCTTATGGACGATATTTGTTTACTGATGAAATAATGGAAAAGATTAATAAGGTAGATAAATCCAGCCTTGAAGCGGTGGTGTTAAAACTTTTTACGCAAAACAGCGCACCTACACTTGCTACAATTGGTAAGCTTGATACTATCTATAAGTATGATGATGTTAAATTAAAATTTAAATATTAGTTCTTATGGCGCAAGCAGTTATCTTGGAATCTTTCGGTGCACCAGAAGTTATGAAGCTTGTGGATATGAAGCTTGTGGATCCTGGAGACTTTGATGTTCAGGTAGAAAACATTGCGATCGAAGTTAATTTTATAGACCTTTTGCAAAGGTCTGGAGCTCACCCCATTAAAAACTCCAATAAAATACCTGGTGTCAGTGCAGTGGGTAGAATAACCAAACTGGGTTCCGCTGTAAAAGGATATAAATTAAATGATGTAGTGGCTTATACTACATTTGATAATGCGGGCGCATACTGCTCTATCAGAAATATCCACAACCAGCTTTTGCTTAATGTTCCACCCCAGATAAGTCCAAAAACAATGGCAGCATGTTTTTATAAAGGATTGGCCGCTCAATACTTGTGCTGCAGAACTTTTATTGCTCGCCCCAATATATCGGTGCTTGTGCATGTTGCATCTGGCGGAGTAGGCGGCCTGATAGCCGGATGGTGTAAGTCTATGGGAGCGCAGGTAATTGGTACGATTGGAAATGAGGAAAAGCGTAAAGCCGCCTTAAACAATGGGTGCGATACAGTGATAAATTATTCCGATGGTGGCTGGCTAGAAAAAGTATTAGAAGCAACTAATAATATTGGGGTTAACGTTGTATATAATGGTTTGGGCGGTTCAACTTTTGATGATAGCATGGCTTGTTTAATGCCTAGAGGCACCATGGTGTTATTTGGCAATGTCTCGGGTAATGTTGCTGAGTTGGACATGAAAATGATTTCTGCGAAATCCTTATTTTTCACTAGACCTTCAATCGCTCATTATAAGCGCAACCGTATGGAGCTTCTACTAGGATTCAATGAATTATGTTCCAAAATTATAGATGGTAGCATCAAAGTAACTGCGCCAATCGAATTTAAATTATCAGAAGTAGTTGATGTCCATAAGTTGCTTGAGAGTAGGAAAAACCAGGCTTCCGTCGTATTGGTACCATAACATTAAAGGCTCTCTAAGCCACTGTATGCAAAATAATTTACGTTGTTCTTGACTATTGCTAGCAAAAAGTGGCATAATCTGGCAATGAGTTTAAAAGAAACTACTCTTTATCGGGAGCTATCTGCTTTTAGCGTTAGCGCCTCACGGTGTCCTTAGAATATATTTTTTGGTGCTAGATGGGAGTTTTTATTATAAAGCTCTAAGGTGCGCTTGCGCATGAAAAATACACTAAAATAACATAAGGAGACTTCTATGAATATCGGCACAGTAAAATGGTTCAACTCTACAAAGGGATACGGCTTTATCCAACCTGAGAATGGCGAGAAAGACGTTTTTGTACACGTTAGTGCAGTAGAGCGTGCTGGATGGAAAGACCTAAGAGAGGGTCAACGTCTACAATACGAACTAGCAACTACTGGCGGAAAAACTTCTGCAACTAATTTGCAAGAAATTGATTAATACTATTTCTTAAAAATTAAAGTGTTAGGGGTCAGTGACTCTTAACAAAAAAGAAGTAGAAGGAACGGCTTGCTAAATTTTGCAGGAACCAACTTCTACTTCTCTTCATGCCAAGTCTCAAAATGTTTTTTTGAGGCTTGGTGTTCATACTCATACTGATTTCATTTTTATTTGGGCATATGTGCTGGAATTAGTATTAGTAAGCTTTTGCATACATAAAAAAGCGCTGCAAGTGTAATACCAAAGTCCAAATTTTAAACCTTGGTATATCTCTAATCAATGAAGAATGTGCAAAAGACATAGACGACAGGAAATTTGGAAAAGTGGAAAGAGCAGAAATTGCGAGCACCGTAAGCCTATGGTAATAGGTGCCGATGCGACGAACCAATGTTCCAAATTAACGGAGTATATAACTAACTATTTTCCCACATAGGTGGTAATTTCAAATCTTTAAAGGGCATCTTAAAGCTGTTTATCAGTTTTAGCTAGTCTTTAAAAGTTTGAATACATGCCCATAAATATTAATGAAATTGGTACATAAAATGTCAAACACACAAGCTATCGCTAAAAATATACATATTGATATCGCGGAAGATGCAGGTATTGAAACAAATTCATTTCAGGAATTTGATCTCCACCCTTCAGTGCAATCCTCTTTAGATCGCATGAAGTTTAAAACCCCAACTCCTATCCAAATGGAATCTATTCCGCTCGCACTTTTGGGGCATGATATTCTGGGTACTGCGCAAACAGGGACAGGTAAAACTGGCGCATATGGAATTCCACTTATTTCCAAATTAATTGCCAATCAACAAGATACAGCTTTAATACTCGCTCCTACACGTGAGCTGGCTGCCCAAATCATGACGTTTATAAAAACTTTGTTGGGTGACAAAAACTCCATCAAAATTTCTTTGCTAATAGGTGGAGATTCTATGTCTAAGCAGCTTTTTCAATTGAGAGCTAAACCTAGAATTATAGTTGGTACACCCGGACGTATTAACGATCACCTCAAACGTAATAGTCTAAATCTTTCGAGAACTTCTGTATTGGTTTTAGATGAAGCAGATCGCATGCTTGATATGGGCTTTGGAATTCAAATTGATGAGATTTTAAAATCAATTCCCCAAAGTAAACAAACGTTGATGTTTTCTGCGACATTGCCGAATGAAATAGTAAAACTTGCTGAAAAATACCAAAGGGATCCAAAACGGATTGCTATAGGTGAAGCTAACTCTCCAGTTTTGGATATTGAGCAAGAAGTTGTGCGCACCCAAGATTCTCAGATGTATGCTGAGTTAACCAAAAGACTTGATGACTGTGACAAATCTACAATAGTTTTTGTTAATACGAAATTCGGTGCTGACAAGCTTGCGACGAGATTGCGTGAAGCTGGTTATATTGCGCAATCAATTCATGGTGATATGCAGCAACGCAAAAGAGAAAAAGTTATTGCAGCATTTAGAGATGGGCGTAATAAAATCTTAGTTGCAACTGATGTTGCTGCTAGGGGATTAGATGTGCCAAGTGTTTCTTTAGTGGTTAACTTTGGATTGCCTCAAGCGCCTGAGGATTACATCCATAGAATTGGTAGAACGGGTAGGGCTGGCGCTAAAGGTAAAGCGATTAGTTTAGTTACTCCATCTGAAAACCGTAAATGGCGCGCTATTGAAAAACTTATTGATACTGGGTCTAACAGTAGTGAAGAGATGAGAGGTAATAGCCATGGTGGTAATAGCCGTGGTGGAGCAAGGTCTTTCTCCAAGCGTCCACATGGACAAGATAGGTTCAAGCCAAGAAGTGGTGGCAACAGCAGATTTGGTAAGGGTGGAAACTCATCCTTTGGGGATTTCTCGAAGAGATCTGATGGTGATAAAGTTGTAGACATTAGAGAATACAGAGAGTCACGCTTTAAAAAATCAGAGCCTAGAAGAGATGGTGGCTTCAAAGAAAGAAGGTCAGAAGATGATTCTAGAAATAGAAATTTTGGTGACTCTAAGGAAAGGAGCTTCAGAGGTGGAAAGTCTAGAGATAGAAACTTCGGCGAATCTAAAGACAGAGGTTTTAGAGGTGGAGAGTCTAGAGACAGAAACTTTGGAGAATCTAAGGAAAGAAGCTTCAGAGGCGGAGAGTCTAGAGATAGAAACTTTGGTGAAACTAAAGAAAGAAGCTTCAGAGGTGGAGAGTCTAGAGATAGAAACTTCGGCGAATCTAAAGACAGGGGCTTCAGAGGTGGAGAGTCTAAAGGCAAGAGCTTTGGTGGCAGTAAAAAGCCATATAATGGATCTAGAAGCTCTAAATCTTCAAGTTCTGGTAGCGCTAGGCCTGGTGGTAATAGAGCGATTTTACGCAAGAAGTCTGCTTAAAAAATACAACAGATCCCCAACCGCTAGCCATCTTCGCTACTGCTGGGGATCTCAAGGCCCATTCAATAGCAAGGGTGACACCTACAAATTTTTCTCGGTATTTTCAGCGGTAGGTGCAGCTTGCTGCTTGTAGGAGCCTTCTTCAATTCGAGCCGCTTGAAGGGCATATTCGCATAATTCTTCAAATGAAACATTATTCTTTTCTGCTATCTCTTTTAGTTTTGCCAAGCTATCCATGACCTTTTGTGGAATTGTGCCTCCACGCTCTTTATTTAACCAGTCAGCTTGGAAGTGCAGAGGATGATGGGATCCTTCAGGATTACCTATATAAACGGTGAAATCACCGTTTGAATTACCAAACTGACAATTTATAGTAAATTTTTTCATAAGCGCACCATATGTAAATCATCGTATATTTTATTTATGCGCAATTATCGTTACAAGTCAATTGTTTGCTTCTGGGTTAGGATTGAATGCTTCTGTGCCAACAGCTTCGCCATCTTTTGAAATAATTTTTTCCACTTTGAGTTTTGCATTTGCTAAAATCTTTTCGCAATGATCTTTAAGCGCTATGCCTCTTGAATATAGATCAATAGATGATTCCAGCTCTGCAGAGCCGGACTCTAACTTGCGCACTATATTTTCAAGTTCGCTTAATGATTGCTCGAAGCTTAGATTTTTTATTTCGCTTTTTGACATGAGAGGTAACCTTGTATTTGAAATTTTATGAAACTTATGGTAACAAATAGATAGATAATACGCAAGTTGAAGAAAGGATATGTCTCGAGCAAAAATATACAAACCATGTAGAAGCGCCATGCAATCTGGCAAGGGAAAAACCAAAAGTTGGCTTTTGGAGTATACCAGTGTTGATCGCTATATTGAGCCAATAATGGGTTGGACGGGTAGTGCAGATATGTATGCTCAGGAGATTAAGCTGTATTTTGACTGCAAAGATGAAGCGATTGCCTACGCTGAAAAAAATAACATTGAGTATGATTTAATTGAAGATTTAAAGCAACCAAAGCCAGTGGTACGGGCTTATAGTTCTATTTATAATACCATTTCCCAAAAATAATTTTGCATAAGCGCACATCTTTGTATGCTAATTAACCTTTTATTGACAATAAAAACCCCCAGTAAATATACTGAGGGCTTAATATAGAATAATATAGTATCTTATATAGTACCCCACACTTGTTATAAGAATTTTTTTTTGCCATCATCTACCCTCCTATAATAAATTGCCCTTGAACAGATATGTTATTGAAATCATTTAAACATAATCCTGAAGGAAAAGCGCTGGCTGTGGGGGACAAAAAATTTGTATATGCGGGTGCTATGCACCAAACTATATACAAATTTTTTGA
>JAJTHY010000160.1 GCA_021298045.1 Candidatus Jidaibacter sp. | reverse complement strand
TGACTATGAGTAGATGGAGCGCCACATTCACAGCGAAGATTTTAGAGGTTTTTGCTTTAAATTACAAGGTATTAATTGAAGCTTTTATCCATGTTCGTGTTGTAACGCCGTTGCTTCTGAATTTTAATGCGGTTGCCCTGACTTCTGCTGCAAATTGCGTTGTCGCTCCGGTATTCAAATCCTCATGTATATTGAATACACTCCGGTCTTCCGTTCCGTGGGCTCCTTGCACTTTGCTACCAGAAGCGAGTTTCCGAAGAGGTCTAATCTATCTATGGTATGGGTGCCCAGAGCTAATGCTATAAGCACGATAAATTTGCTCTATTAAAATCAGTCTGGCGAGTTTATGGGGTAAGGTCATTTTGCCAAGTGAGATAATTAAATCAGCTTTATCCCTGGTTGTTTGAGTATGTCCATCCGCACCACCAATTAGGAAATATATTTTTCCAGTTCCATTTGATTCAAGCTGAGACAATTTCTGCGAAAATTCTTCACTTGTAAACTGTTTTCCAGTCTCATCTAATGCTATAACGTATGCATTGTTTGTGTTGGAGGGCCAAAGGGATTCAGCCTCTTTTTCCTTGTTTTTTAATTCATTTCCAAGACGAGCCGGTTGCAACTCATTAACCGCAATTTCCCATTTAATACGCTTAATATATTCCTGGTTAAGAGAGATAATCTCACGCTCAGTTATCTTACCAATAGCATTGATAACAACTTTCAAGGTCATATAGCTACTGGTCGCCTACTCCTCTTATTCTGGCCATGAAATTGCCATAAAGCTGCCCTATAAAAGTAGCTTGCTTTACATCCTTCTCTGCTACAAGCGGAATCTCTGCTGGAACCTCCCCAGGTATTTTTACGACAAAGTCTGCTATATGCTCGCCTTTTCTGATGGGCGCGTTAACAAAATTTGGGGTCTTAAGGAATACTTGCACCTCATCCGAAGTTATAGAAGTAGGTAACACTAGCTCTAAGTCGCGGCTCGCAATAAAGTTAACCCTTGCATCCTTGCCTTGCCAAATAGCTGTGCTTCCAACTAAAGCGTTAGCTGAGGCTAATTTCAAATTATAAAAATTACCATAACCATACGCCAAAACTTTTTTAGCTTCTTCTAAACGCTTTTGTTCACTTTCCAATCCGTTTACTACAGCTATAAGCCGCCTTCCGTCCTTAATAGAAGAAGCTACTATACCATATCCTGCAATTGAGGTATGTCCAGTCTTCAAACCATCAATACCACTTTCACCAATTTCATAATTTCTATTTGGTTGAGTTATGTTATTAAAGGTAAACTCTTTCTCAGAGAATAGTGGGTAATATTCAGGAAACTCTTTTATAATCAAAGCGCTTAAGATGGCAAGGTCATACGCAGTCATATAATGCTTTGGATCGGGCAACCCAGTTGCATTGACAAAATTAGAGCCTTCCAATCCTAATTTCTGCGCTTCCTTGTTCATGCGCTCAACGAAAGAAGCTTCGTCACCAGCTATATATTCCGCCAAAGCAATGCTAGCATCATTACCAGATTGAATAATTATACCTCTCAACAAATCAGCGACGCTTACCTTGCTTTTAACTTCAATGAACATCTTGGAGCCTTCAGCGCGCCAAGCCTTTTCGCTCACAGTTACCAGATCATCCAACTTTATACGGTTATTTTTCAATTCGCCAAATGCTATATACAAGGTCATCAGCTTGCTCATAGATGAAGGCGTCATCTGTGTTGCGCTGTTTTTACTGTAAATTACTTTGCCCGTGCTGTAATCTAGCAAAACTGCATATTGAGCAGCTGTGTCAAAAGCCTGTGCGAAAACAGGTGTCACAAGCAAAAAAAGTGATAGTATAATTTTTGATAGATGATTAAACATAATTTTAACTTAACATGATGGATTCATTTTTATTAAATGCTATTGTAAAACAACTCCTCCAGCATGCAATTAAAACATTTACTTTTGTTGCTGTTGCTTTTTTGGCCAAGGTTGCGATGGCTTCGGGCGCCAACTTCGGCGATTGGAGTTATTACACGCACCCTAATCAGCACGAAAATCTGTGTATAATTTACACAAATCCTATAATGAGCAAAGGCGATATAAAAGATGATAGGTTAACCGCCTATCTTTATTTAATAAAAAAAGGGCATGATCAATTCTCATTAGGTGTTTTTCCGGGGTTTATGCAAGATCCAAATAAAGAGGTGGTACTAAAAGTTAACAATCGCTCCTATGCTTTAAAAGTTGAGATGCCAAATTACAGCTGGAGCTATTCCAGCGCTGAAGATGTAAGTTTAATCAATGAAATGTTGATGGGAGGAAAATTCTTAACCGCTCATAGTTACGCTTTGGATGGGGGCGCAACACTGGATTATTATTCACTAAAAGGGTTTGTCCCAGCTTTAAAAAAATTAGAGAAATGCAATAAATAAACTGGATATTAACAAAATTTTATATAAGTTCAATTAGGAACTTAAGTAAGATTTTATCATGAAAAACTCAAACCAGGTTACATCATATGATGTCTCTGAACGCACAGCTGATACTTCTACTATTGAAAATAATAAACCCAGAAAACCAACTCCAAGATGGAATGGCGAACAAAACAGCACAGAGACTCAAAGCGCTGAAGGATCAGGAGAATTCAGTACCAATATTGACACAATCGTTGCAGAAGGTGCTGGAGAATTACCTGGGCCAGCGTTATTTAATGCTTCACACCAAGAAGAATCGTCACCAGTTAAAAAAGAAGGAAAACATGCTGCAAAAGTCAAAGAAAGCCGACGCTTTTGTGGAACTGGATGCTCTATTCTCTAATGGTTATTTAGATGGCCGAAGAGCAAGACGATTCACAAAAGACGGAAGAGCCCACGCAGAAACGCATTGAAGATGCGATAAAGAAAGGCAAGGTCGTTTACTCAAAAGAAGTTACAAGTTTTGTGATGCTAAGTTTGCTCACGGCCCTCATCGCATTTGTATTACCTAGCTTATCTAGGAAAATCACCTTTAATCTAAGTAGCTATATAGCCAACAGCTATAATTTCCAAAGAGATTACACTGGGAGCGACATTCTCCCAATAGTATTTAGCGCTTCGGGAGACTTATTCATATTTGCGATAATTCCATTTATCGTTGCAATTGTTGGCATAGTTTTGGGTAATTTTTTGCAAAATGGATTCATCAGTTCCCCAGAAGCCATAATACCAGACTTAAGCAAGATCTCCCCGATTGCTGGGTTTAAACGAATATTTTCTTTGAAATCTGTAGTGGAATTACTCAAAGGGGTTGTGAAAATAAGCATAATTGGATGCACAGCTTATTATGCAGTTTACAGCGAAATACAGTTTATAAATTTTATTCATGATGTATCTGTTGCTGATATGATGGCAATATTACTTAAGATTTCCATCAAAATGATGATTGCAATCTGCGTGCTACAAGGGGCAATAGCTGCATTGGATTATCTGTATGAACGCCACACATATTTGAAAAACCTGAAAATGACTAAACAAGAAGTCAAAGATGAGTTGAAACAAAACGATGGTGATCCTGAAATCAAGGCTAAAATCAGATCCATACGTATTCAAAGATCTCGTCAACGCATTACTTCTGCCATGCCTAAAGCCGATTTGGTCATCACCAACCCAGTGCACTTTGCTGTTGCACTTAGCTATGATCCAGAGTCTATGCATGCACCGAAGCTTGTTGCTAAAGGCCAGGATAAGATGGCCCTTAGAATAAAGGAGATAGCAAAAGAGCTAGATATAACAATAGTAGAAAATCCACCGCTTGCACGGGCTATATATAACAATGTTGATTGGGATGAATTTATTCATGCCGATCATTACAAAGCAGTTGCTCAAATAATGACTAAGTTGAAAAAGTTCTCAAGCGCAGCTAATGGGAAAAAATAAATTTAATTTACTGCGAATATGCTGCAATTAGCGCATAAATAATATATGGATTCATCCTTCCCCACACCTAGAAGCAAGTAATTGATTTTTATAAGATAAATTGCCCTTGGATGACTATATTTTGAGAGTTAGTATTATATAAAAAAAGATTTATCTCTGAGAATCAATATTTATGCTCTAGCCATTTTTCTTTGGTTATTTTAAAATACTGCAAGAGAATATTATTATAATTTATTTCTTTGATATACTGCATACCTATTTTATTTAATACATGCTGAGATTTTAAATTTTCTGGCCTTGTAACTGCAATAAGAAAATCAATATAGCTAATCCCTTATAAAATGGGTACGAAAATCAAGAATTTTCTCATAAATTTTTGCCTATTTTACGCATGGAATATAGATATATTTCAAAGGCAAAATAGGTGAAAATTTATTGAAAAGGCGCAGCATTAGCGTAT
>JAJTHY010000091.1 GCA_021298045.1 Candidatus Jidaibacter sp. | reverse complement strand
CGCGCACGTTCATTCCATACGAAGAAGCTTTTTCCACCAAAGAATTTTTTGCTACTTGCACAATCACAAATAGCATTCTTGCCTGCTCAATTTGCATATTTATGAAATAGTTGTCTGTACTTAAAAATTTCCTTATATTGCTAAACTCAGCTTGTAGGAAATGACTCAAAGGATTTATCTTTGGGCTACGCATACTACCTCATGAAACTATATTTCACCAACCTGAAGTTGTATTTGCGATTATTACACTCATGTTAAATTTTAGTCAATAATTTATTTACTAGTTGCACTTACGTCAATAGCCTGTGCGAGATAACTTTTGCTCCGGGGTAAAAAACCTCGTCTAATCAAGCGCTCCTTTTTGCTCTTCCTCATAAAGCCAATCAAGAAACTGGCGGTCGAGACGGCGATTAACTTCATCATTGTATTCACCTGTATACCATGTCGCAACATTTTCAAGAAAATATTTAATTTTCGAATACGGCAGAACATAAAAGTTACTTTTCAGTTCGCGCCCACCGTCTAATTTAACCGTATGCTGGGGTTTGAACTTGGTTTTAAAATCTCGATCGAATCTTATAAAGAGGTAGTGAGAAGTGTCAAACGCGAAGAAAGTATCATCTTCTAGCTTAATAAAGGATGAAGCTAAAAAGTACACCTCATTTACACATTCCTTTCCTTCCTTGCAGCGGGTTGTAATGCCTATTGGTGAGAGCTCATATTCATTATCTTCATCAAAAACACCATTTTTCCTACGCACGTACCCGTAATATGTGGATCCTCCAGGCAGCTTATAGCCTTTGTCTATTAACTTTCCATCACTTAAGGATGCAAATCGAGATTCTCCGGAAAACATTCTTTTACCTCTGGAATCCAAACATTTGTCTAATGCTTTTCCACTAGGAAACTTTCTTCTTTCTCCCTTGAAAACATTTATGGCATTGTAACCTATGCCATCTTTATCAGAATAGAATATTATGTAGTCACCATCTGAGTTTTTCTCAATATGTAAAGGTACGACGCTAGAAGCGTCAACATCATCCGAAATGTCATACCCCCAGATATCTGGGTATAGGGGATATTTAATCTTATTCTTGCCAGCACTTGCATGGAAGCAACAAGTGAGTGTGATTAACAAAGCTGATAATATTATTTTAAAGTTCATATACATATCCTTTGTTTTGCACAAAAATAACATACACATATACTAGCCGCAACTAGCTTACTGCAAAATTGCAAAGGCGATGCAAATGGCGGTAATTACCACCATCCCCACCCAGATGACTTACTTTGCTCAGGTTCTTCAGGCCCAGTTGGATTTACTTTATGAAATTCTCCACATACCTCTTCAAAGCTTTTAGAAAAATTATATTTCTGTCTAAGATCCTTTTCGAAAGAAATAAACCTCATATCACCTCTATGAACAAAGGCATTATAAAGTGAGTATAATTCCTCACATTCACTTTTGGTTACATATCTTTTATCATCACCTTTTTGCAACCCCTCATCGACATATCTATCTACATGATCTGCTATGTTTTTATACCTTCTCTCAACATCTAAAGAGTTATTTTTATAGTACTCAAGCTGCGTAAGGAATTCAAAAAAATTTATTTTAGTAAACTTATTTTTACTGAATCTAGGGATTTTTTGACCTGATTTCAAGGTAACTTCTTCACCATTCAAATACCTGCATAATGGACCGTCTTTAGTTATGTCGTACTGATTATCATAATCGAACAAATAAAGCTTCCCCTCAGTGGTTTGAGCAAAATCTTTTCCTGGACCATTTTTAAGAATAGCTACTACATCTTCAATTTTTTGTGCCCTAACTGAAATTTCATGCAGATAAGCTTTATGAATCTCTCGTTTCCCATACTCACTTTTAAGTGCCTTATTTATTTTATCAGTGACCTCAGCGCCAAAGATTTCTTCTGCTTTTCTCCCCCTAAGTTCCTTAGGGTTACTCAAAATTTTCTCAATGTCTAAAGCCTCTTTATAGCAAAGAAAATGACTATCATCGCCGTATGTAGCGTATTTTACTATATCACATAATACTTTCCTTGCGTGTGAATTAGAGGATATATCCATTTGGTTTCCACCAAAAGATGGTCCACTTTTCCTAGTGCCAGCCCATTTGAATTCATAAGCTTTTGCACCGCCTTCAAGCTCATTAACCATCATTATGTGATGGTAATGCGCATGTATTCCTTCAAGGTTATCGCCACCTTTAAAGGGATAATCTGACTTAGGCAACGGCGATTTTGCGATTGCTACCGCACCTATAAATATTGGCTTCCTTACTATATTACTTGCACTAGCGCATAACTTTTCAAATGTCGTAAGTTGCTCAGATTGCTTAAGCAATTCACTACTTCTGCTGCTAACTACGCTAAGCATCCTCTCAATGCTTGAAACAGGCCTACTGCCAAAATTTCCATAACAATGTTTTGGCACGCTAACAACTGATCTACCAGAAGTCTCAGTTATTACATTGCCAGCTCCTCTTACTTGCGATAGCAAGCCAGATTCCAAGTTAGTTGCATACCTATGATGAGATAACAGAACGCGCACGTTCATTCCATACGAAGAAGCTTTTTCCACCAAAGAATTTTTTGCTACTTGCACAATCACAAATAGCATTCTTGCCTGCTCAATTTGCATATTTATGAAATAGTTGTCTGTACTTAAAAATTTCCTTATAT
>JAJTHY010000061.1 GCA_021298045.1 Candidatus Jidaibacter sp. | reverse complement strand
TGAGAAGGTGTTTTTCTAAGTCCTCCATGCCGTTGAAAGGATCAAATATCTTGCCTTGCAAATCCATATAGATAGCATTCCAGCTAAAATCTCTGCGGCTAGCGTCCAACTCCCAATCGCGCCCAAACAATACCTCTGCATGTCTGCCATCGGTGTTGACGTCCGCTCTTAGGGTAGTGATCTCAAATACATGCTTATTTTTAACGGCAGTTATAGTGCCATATTTTATACCAGTAGGAATACATTTATAACCTTTTGGCCCTAAAAGTTGCATTACTTTTTCCGGCAGTACTTGGGTTGCTATATCAATATCTTTTGGTGTGTGGCCAAGCAGTATTTCGCGTACAGCGCCGCCCACAAGTCTAGATTCACCATCACTCGCAAGTGCTGCAAACAATTCAGATAACTCTGAAGTTGGTAGAAATTTTTCTAAATCTACCATGAGATGGTCATCCCATCAAAAGCAGGTTCTACGTACGGTGGCAATATTTTTTTCAATTCTTCGTAATCCATATCATGAGCCATATGAGTCAAAATTGCGCGCCTTGGTTTTACTCTCTCTATATATTCAAGAGATGACTCGTATACAACGTGAGTGGGTGCCCAAGAGTATCTTAAGCAGTCTACTACCCATGTATCAACGCCTTCTAAAATCTTAAGTGATTTTTCAGATATATAATTAAAATCAGTGGAGTATGCAAAATTTCCAAACCTGAAGCCGAGTGAATTCGTTTCGCCATGCTTTTGCAAAAATGAAGTTACCTGTATGTCTCCTATGGTCAAATCACTGTACTCATCTATAACAGTGCAATCCAATATTGGGCGGTAAACTGAACTGCCATTTGCGAATAAATAGCTGTATGTTCCACTTATTCCTTTATAAGTGTTGGCATCCATATATGCGGGTATTTTAGTGCGGGTTTTATGAGCAAATGCCTTTATATCATCAACTCCAGATATATGGTCTGAGTGGGCATGAGTATAAAGCACCGCATCAATTTTTGATATGTTGTTGCGTATTGCCTGCTCTTTAAAATCAGGGGGGGTGTCAATAAGAATTTTAGTGTTTTCAGATTCAATGAAAACAGAGCTGCGAAGCCTCTTATTACGTGGGTCGCCCGACTTGCAAACATAGCATTCACATAACAGCTGTGGAACCCCTAAAGATCCACCGCAACCAAGTATCGTACACTTCATTATCCCCGTGCCTTAGTAAATAATTTATAGAAGTTACTTGTAGTTATATCACAAAAATCTTGGTAGTTCACGCTCTTTAAATCTGCTAAAAATTTTGCTGTCTCAGAAACGAATGCAGGCTCATTACGCTTGCCGCGGTATGGAGTTGGCGCAAGATATGGAGCATCGGTTTCAACTAGCATTCTTGAAAGCGGCACAAATTTAGCAACTTCTTGCAAGCTTAGGGCGTTCTTGAATGTAACGATGCCAGAAAAAGATATATAGAAACCTAAGTCTAGAGCAGCTTTAGCAAACTCCATAGATTCTGTAAAGCAATGAATAACAGCATTGTATGGCTTCTCTTTTAGCATGGCAGACATAATTGCAAGTGTATCATCGCCCGCGTCTCTGGTGTGCACAATAACTGGCAACCCGGTAAATTGAGCTGCCTTTATATGCTGGATAAAATTTTGTTTCTGCAATTCTTTATTGTGGTCTGGGTAGTGATAATCAAGACCAGTTTCGCCAATGCCCACTACTTTTGAGCTAGAGCAAAGAGCGATGATATGGGAGTTGTCTACCACGCCGTGATCATTAACGCCTTCTGGGTGAATTCCAACGCTTATAAGTATATCTTCAGCTTTTGCCGCAATTTTGACGACAGAAGCAAAGTCATGGATTGATGTTGAGATTGAAAGCATCTTGCTTATGCCCACATCTCTTGCTCTTTTTAAAACTGAATCAAAGTCTTCAGTAAACTGAGTAAATTCTAGATGGCAGTGACTATCTATTAACATTCATTAATTAACTGATTAAATGGATATTGCTATTTATCCTCTTTTTCAGTGTTGGTGCAACCTTAAACTTCACAACAATACGCTCTGGAATTATTGCCTCAACTAAGCTCTTAGGATTGCGGCCAATGCGTGCATTCTTTTTCTTGGTAGAAAAGGTGCCAAATAATCTTAGCTTAGCTACGCCATTGTCGCATAATTCGCTCACCAAAGATTCGAAAACATCGTCAACAATCTCTAGCGCTCTGTTTATAGGTAAGCCGGTCTCACGCTTGATGGCTCTTGCCAAATGTTCACGAGTCAAAGTATTTTTCTTAACGCCCATAATAAACCGCAAAAATAGATAATATGATTGAATTATATTGATAAAATGAGCCTATATCAAATAATTATCTATTTTTCTTGTTAAGAACTGGTTAAATTTTTATTTTACAGCTGGCATCATAATGTCTTTTGGTGAGGTTGTAAAGATTTCAACTCCATCCTTAGTTACTGCAAGTGTGTGCTCAAATTGAGCGGAAAGAGAGCGATCTTTAGTTACCGCTGTCCAGCCATCTGCAAGCACTAAACTCTCCCAACCACCAGCGTTGATCATCGGCTCAATGGTGAAAAACATTCCTTCTTCCATTACCCCTTCAAGCCCTGGATCATAGTAATGTAAAATTTGTGGAGCATCATGAAAAACCGTGCCAATTCCATGCCCACAAAAATCTCTAACCACCGAATATCCGTGCTTATGAGCGTGCTGCTGTATAACTTTGCCAATTTGATTAAACTTAGCGCCGGGACGCACTTCTTCAATGGCAAGCATTAGGCATTCATAAGTTACCTGGGTAAGTCTGGCTCCTTTAATAGAAGGCTTGCCGGCATAATACATTCTACTGCTGTCTCCATAATAGCCATCTAGGATAACGGTCACATCGATATTCATTATATCGCCATTTTGCAGCTTTTTATCAGATGGAATACCGTGGCATATAACATGATTGATCGATGTGCAAATTGATTTAGGAAACCCATTGTAATTAAGTGGAGCTGGTATAGCGCCCCTTTCTATGATCATGTTGTGGCATAACTCATTAAGCTTTCCAGTTGTGACGCCAGGATTAATAAAATCTGTTATATAGTCTAACACTTCTGCAGCAAGCTCCCCCGCCTTCCTCATGCCTTCGTAGTCAGAGGCGGAATAGATTTTAACGTTAGTGGATTTTTTAGATTTGCCATTATGCATTGGTTATTGCCTTAAATATTAATAGTTGGTATTAGTATTTGTAGGCGATATTATAGTACATATGACTAAAGATACTCAAGCACAAAAACTTTTAATATTAGAGTCGGCATTAAAGCTAGTGCCATCTCTAGGTTGGTGTGATGAAGTCTTGGAACAGGCTTCGTTAGATGCTGGGTTCTCCAAGGAGCATGGCAAACTACTACTAGTAGGGGGGCTTAAGGAGCTTATAGAGCTCTTCTTTCAGAAGATAAACAATAAAATGTTAATGTATTTTGCAACTGAAGATACAAAAAAACTAGGTATTTCAGCTAAAATTAAACTCGCTTTAAAAATTCGTATCCGTGTGCTAACTCCGTATAAAAAGGTGGTTGCAAAAACTTCCAGCTATTTAAGTATGCCATGGAACATAACTTTTGGGTTAAAGCTTAGCTGGCAGGTAGTAGATTTAATTTGGTATGAAATTGCAAATGATGCATCCAATGATTTTAACTATTATACAAAGAGAGGATTGCTGCTCGCTGTGTACGGGGCTTCTATACAATTCTTCCTATCTGACACTTCTAAAAAGCACCAAGATACCGAAGACTTCATTGATAGAAGAATAGATAATGTATTGAAACTCGGTAAGTTTGTTTCGAAGTTTAAGTAACCCTAGTACTCTCCAAAGTTGGTCTCCGGGAGTGTCTGCCCCCATCAACAATAATGGATTGCCCATTTTATAAGGGTTTAGCTATATTGAAATTTCACCACCTAATCCTTAATAGACTTAATCCCTCTACTCCACTTAGTTGGAGTTTGGTTTGGGTTGGCAGAGCGTCCGTGGATAGACTTTACTTTTTCCTTTGCCCATTCGTGCTTAATTTCTTCAAGAGGCACTAAGTATGCCTTGCTGTATTCAGCTATCTGCGGGTCGATTATTCGCTTTAGTGTTGGGTAAAGCGTTGAATCAAGCCACTTGGTAAAGTTTGGAAATGCTTTGTAGATATCTTCAACCCTGTATCCATATTCAGCAGCAAAACCAGAAACCTGTTTAGACATTGCAAGCAATTGAAAAAATCTTGTAAACAACTCCGATGCCTTATGCAAGTCAGTGTAATTTGCTACCTCGTCAATCATAACCTGTTTAATCGCCGCATTTAGAGAGACATTGCCCGAATGCTTAACTGATATATCGGCATGGATAGCTCTGCTAAAATTTGCGTCCAGAGCAATGCCGGTTTCATTTTCTACCATGTGACCAATTTCGTGGACAAACACCTCATGAGATATTTTTTTTATGGTGATTTTATAATTCTTATTGGAACGAAAAATATTAGTGAATTTATCAAAAGTGCCGCCTTCTA
>JAJTHY010000016.1 GCA_021298045.1 Candidatus Jidaibacter sp. | reverse complement strand
TGATTGGGCTCAGCTATGAGACGGATTCTTTTTTGCAAAGCTAGAGTCGCGGTAATATCCATTAAAGGCTTAAATAGCTCATATCGATAGACAGACTGCATTATCCCTACAAGCTCTGATAGCATTATAGAGTCGCGGGCAATGCTTACATTCTTTAAAACTTCGATTGGAGTAGTAACTATCATGGTCTACAGAAAGGTATATACTAGTACATTAAACATTTTCTTGAAAAATACAACCCAGCGTGCATAATGCAGTGGCAATTATATAGGTAGATATGGGCATTAAAAAAAGGAAAATAGTTGGGCCTGCAATTGTTGGTAACATAGTTGAGTACTACGATTTTGGCTTGTTTGCAGTGTATGCGCATGTGATAGGGGCTTTATTTTTCCCCGCGACTGATCCATTTGTGCAAACAATGTTGGCTTTTGGTACTTTTGCACTGGGGTTTTTTATGCGCCCTCTTGGTGGTATAGTTTTTGGCTATATTGGTGACAAAATGGGCAGAAAAACATCGCTTACAATTTCTATACTAGGCATGGCGTTTTGTACATTCTGTATAGGTGTCTTGCCAACTTATGCTCAGATAGGAATAGCAGCGCCCATTTTACTTTTGATTATTAGATTATTCCAGGGACTATGCGTTGGCGGCGAAGGCGCTGGGGTTGCAATCTTTATTCTGGAACACACCGAAGGGTATCGTCCTGGCCTCATGGGTAGTATAGTAATGGCATCTAACATGGTTGGCACCTTACTTGCTGTGTTTGCGGGTATTTTTGTTAACCACTTTTGTCAAAATGGTGATTGCTGGAGGTATACATTTATCTTTGGTGGTCTTACTGGTTTGGTAGGGCTTTATTTGCGCTATCAACTTAATGAAACTCCTGGCTTCCTTGAGCGCAAGAACAGCAAAGCCATGCTTAAGCACCCGATCGTCCATGCTTTTAAAAAACAATGGCCGAGCATGCTTGTGGTTATGATTCTGGGCGGATTTACCACCGCAGTAGCGTATACGATTAGAGGGTATCTCAATACTTTTTTCTTTGAGTTAATGCATTATACATCTGAGGAAGCTCTTTATTTCACTTCATTTGCCTTATTCGTAATGGTCATATTACTCCCATTGTTTGGACATTTATCCGACAAATTTGGCAATCGAAAGTTTTTATATCTTATGTCCTTCCTGACTATAGCAACAATTTTGCCTTGTTATACGATGTTAGCCAACCCGCAGAAAGATATAGGAATTGTGATGCTAGGGCTCGCTTTGATAAGCATTTTAGCAGCAGGAATTTGCGCGCCAGCGTATTCTTATGCAATTAAAGCATTTGAGGTGGATCTAAGGTTTTCAGGGGTAGCATTCAGCTGGAACATAGGATTGGCTATACTTGGCGGTACTACGCCTGTTATTTCCAGGTATTTGTCACAGGAATTTTCGGTGATTGCACCAGCATATTATTTAATGAGTGTTGCTTTATTATTTATAATTGTTAACTTCTTGGCAAGAAACAGACATAAGCATTGATGTTATATGAGTTATAAATTTGATCTCTCAGTAGTGGTTCCTCTGTTTAATGAAGAGCAGAATGTTAAACACTTACACAAAGCTATAAGCAGAGCATTGAAAGATATTAATGCTGAGATTATATTTGTTGATGATGGTTCTTTTGATGCAACAGTAAATGAAGTTTTGCAAATTCAAGATAGTAATCTCAAGTTGGTTAAATTCACACGTAACTATGGTCAAACTTCTGCCATGGCAGCTGGCATAGAGCATGCTGTTGGTGAATATATAGTGACATTGGATGGAGATTTGCAAAACGATCCATCTGATATTCCTCCAATGCTGGCTCGTATAAAGAAGGAAAATTTAGATTTGATAGCAGGTAGAAGAAAGAATAGAAAGGATGGTTTATGGCTTCGAAAAATTCCAAGCATAATTGCCAACAAATTAATTCGTAAAAGCACGGGTGTACACATTAGTGACCTTGGATGCTCCCTTAAAATTTTCAAAGCTAAAATTGCAAAGAAGCTTGAATTATATGGAGAACTCCACCGTTTCATTCCCATACTTGCAAGTATGTATGGAGCTAAAATTGCGGAGATTGATGTAAAGCATCACGCACGCAAATATGGAGCTTCCAAATATGGTATATCCCGCACCATCAGAGTGCTTAGTGATTTGATGCTAATGCTATTTTTTATCAGATACAGACAGAGGCCAATGCACTTATTTGGCACGGTTGGTCAGGGTTTCTTATGCGTGGGTGGCATAGGTTTTTTGTATTTAATGCTTATCAAGCTCTTCGGTGCTGATATAGGGCATAGGCCTTTGCTTACAATCAGTGTGTTTCTTATAATTACAGGCATTCAGTTTTTAAGCACAGGCTTTATAGCCGAGCTTTTGATGCGCACTTACTATGCGGCGGAAAAGAAAAAGCCTTATAATATAGCAGGTATTTATGTTGGCGGACAAAAAATTTCAGAATCGAATCTACCTGGAAGAAAAAATTAACCGAGGAGCACGTGTCCATCTCAATGAGTATCACTACAGATATTTGATTAAGGTATTGAGACTGCGAGATGGAGATAGCATTGCCATTTTTAATGAAGTAGATGGCCAATGGCGTGCCCAAATAACAAATGTAGGCAAACGTAGTGCAGATTTATTGGTATGTGAGTTTTTGAGATATCCGCGAATAACGCGTAAACTAACTTTGTTTTTTGCCCCAGTAAAAAACCCAAATACAAGCTTTTATGTTCAGAAAGCTACTGAACTTGGTGTGACTGACTTGGTTCCAATTGTAACTCAGAGGACGATTGTTAGGTCATTAAATTCTGAAAAAAGCAGGTTGGTTGCAATTGAAGCGGCGGAGCAGTGTGAACGTTTTGACATTCCTAAAATTCACGCACCTATTACACTTAAGCAAATAGAGCAATTTCCTGTTAGTAAAATATTTTTTTGCGATGAGGCTGCTGGCGATGTTCCACGTGAAACACTTTTGGTAAAAACCGATAACGATGCCATCATTGTTGGCCCTGAAGGTGGATTTGACAGTGAGGAGCGCGCTTACTTAAGGTCCCTTCCTAATGTGGTTCCTTTAAGTTTAGGGGAAAATATTCTGCGAGCAGAAACCGCCATGATAGCAGCTCTTGCAATATATATAGCTAAACCCTTATAAAATGGATACGCTAATGCTGCGCCTTTTCAATAAATTTTCACCTATTTTGCCTTTGAAATATATCTATATTCCATGCGTAAAATAGGCAAAAATTTATGAGAAAATTCTTGATTTTCGTAC
>JAJTHY010000081.1 GCA_021298045.1 Candidatus Jidaibacter sp. | reverse complement strand
TTCAAATTCAGCAACTTCCGCCCCATATACAATTTTTCCAAGGCGAAAATAGTGTATTGCCTTCTATGCCACGAGAAGCAGATGAGGCAAAGCATCGACACACTTTCTCCATCCCAGAAGCAAAGGATATAGAAAAAATTGTAAATCAAAACGGTGAATTTTTTACTCACACCAAAGAACAGATGGAGCGTAAAGTGCGGCTTGCTGAAGCAAAACATCTCTTTAAGCCATACGCGTTAACAGGAAGTACTGCGTATTTATGTGTTGAATCTATCGCATATTGCGTGAGTTCAAATGCATCAGATAAAACTATTACATCTATATTGTTTAGCGCTTTGGGAAGCGGCATAATCTCAGGCGTTTTAGCAGTAGGTGCTCACTATATTCTCGGTGCGTATTCCAAGTCCTCAATACAAGATGCAGCACATGAAAGATAGACTATGGAAGAATTCGTAATTAAAGAACGCATAGCAGAGATTTGTGATAGAGCTGAGGTAAGGCAAATGAGTATAGCAATTTCTTTAATGAACTATTGGTAGCACTTAGAGATCTTATAAAGAAATTCATTCTATGCGTGACAAAGAATTGTTGTGATTAATCAGTTAGCCAAAGCAATCGGCAGGTCTTGCCAACTTGTAGTATACGCTTGTGTTCTATTATTACGCTTCATTCGCCATTTTTTTTCGAATCCTTCTGAAGCAAAGTGAACTACACTTTGACCATGTAGACAATTTAACTGGTCTATCGTCTGCATAAGATGTAGTGACTGCGTAGTATCACGTTTGCTAAACAAATTATCCTGCACATCAGTTTGCTGCACTAAATCCATGAGGATAACACCAGCTTTTGCATAACGTTTTCCATCTTTATAAATAAGGTCAATGCCAGCGCATGCTGCACCAATGAGTCGCCTAGTGTCGCTTGTGGGTGTTGCCAACCTGACTAATATAGACTTTCCAAAAAATTGTTCGTTCTTGCTGTGGTGGCTTGTTCTTATAGAAACCATAATACAGCCACATGCGCTATTTTGGTTGCGTAATTTTTCCCCTGCACGAGTAGCATGAAGCGATACGGACTCTAGTAGTGATTGTTTATCTATTACACGCTCTCCAAATGAGCGTGAAGATATGATTTCTTTTTTTGGTTTTATGGCATCGATTGTTAAACAAGGTGTACCATTTAATTCATATATCAGCCTCTGCATCACTACACTGTAGCGCTTTCGCATCTCAACCGGATCCGATCTTTTTAGGTCGAGAGCAGTAAAGATGCGATGTTGCTTTAACTTGACTGACAATTTTCGCCCAATACCCCAAACATCTGCCACATCTATTGTTGCAAGTATTTCATCATCAGATGCTTGGTTCTCCAAACTAAATACTCCACCTGGAATTTTTCTTTTTTTACAAATAAAATTCGCAACTTTAGCTAATGTTTTAGTTGAGCCAATACCCATTGAAACAGGAATACCTGTATATTGCTTGGTTTTTGCTACTATATGTCGCCCGTATTCGTGCATTTCATCTAGAGTGCATGATTTAAGTTTAATCCATGCTTCATCAATGCTATAAATCTCGAGTGAATTAGTAAACTTACTTAATACATCCATTACCCTTGCCGACATATCTCCATAAAGCACATAGTTGCTAGAAACTACAACAGCATTCATCTTATCTAACTGCTCTTTGTACTGGAAGTAAGGTGCACCCATTTTTATACCAGCTGCTTTCAACTCATCAGATCTCGCAATAATACAACCATCATTATTTGAAAGCACACCAATAGGTCTATGCTGCAATTTAGGATTAAATACGCGTTCACAAGAAGCATAAAAGTTATTACAGTCAACCAAAGCAATACGGTGAAAAGCAGTCTTATCTGAGCTTGTTGAAAACTGCACTTACTACTCCCCATATTTCAATGTTATCGCCACGCTTGAACTTCAGTGCTTGATACTCATCTTTATTACTCTCAGGACGTAACTCATAGCAATCACTAGAACGAATAAATCTCTTCACCGTTACATCACCATTTACAATTGCGAGCACTATATCGTTATGCGCTGCTTCTAAGCTCCTATCAATAAGTAGAATAGAGCCATCAAGTATACCGCTCAGATTCATGCTTTCACCGCTTACCTTCCAATAGAAACTGGAGCTAGGGTGTTGTACAAAAAACTCGTTTAGGTCAAGCTGTGACTCAATATAATCATCCGCTGGCGAAGGAAAACCAGCTGGTACTTTACTTAATGCAAGGGGCCTATACAGCCGTGTTGGAGACTTTGCAGCCATGCTAATATAGTTTGCATGATCCATTACCCCACTAAATTCTAATACTTCGGCTATCATATTCTTGACATCCTTAACCATGAATTCAGGACAAATGATTCTGGAAACTGGTTCTTTGTAGAGTTTTCTTCGTCCTGATCCAGTACGTTTACCACCGTGCTTACTTACCATACTAAATTATAATCAATACATGTTCTAGCAGTATAGCTTGAAATGCGTCATTATTTCAAGTGGAATTAATCAAACAATGATAAAGGGAGGTATAGCTGCTAATTCTTCTTGCTAGACAGATGAGCTTTCGTTGCCTTACGACTTGGATATAAAGTCTTGAAAAATATTGTTCCATTTTCTTCTACAACATACGGAACCAGATAAATTTTAGTCAAGCATTTTACATGTAAGATTTTCTGGTTTGGATAAAGCTCTTGGTTATGATGATTACTAATGGTGATAAGATTACCGTTCACTATTTCTTCAATCATCTCTTCAAAACCAACACCACGCTCAGCAAGAAGCTTAGCATTTTTCTCATGGCTATAACGAAACTTCACAAACTATACTCCGCTAGTTGCATCTTTGTGTATCAGCATGTTTATATAAGTTTGATAAGGAATGCCAAGTTTAGAAGCTTTAATACGCATAGCTTCTAAATCCGCTTCATGTACTCTTAGCGTAATAGCTTTTTTCCTTCTAGAATGTGACAAAGCAGCACTTCTCAACTTCATCATTTCAGATTCAATATCATGTACAGGAGAAAGTGATTCAAAATGATCCTCTATATCTTGCTCAAAATCATCTAGATGCGTCTTTTTGCTCATAACACTACTCATAAGTTGTATATAATTATATGGTATACAATGTATGTACAAAGTCAAGCTTTAGCTATACGCGCTTTGATTTGTATTAATAGTGCCTCGCTATATTTTGCCAGTTGTTTAATAAGCTCTTGGATCTCATTTTGCTCTACCATCTTGACTAGTCTAGGCATTACATACCCAAAAAATCACAAACGCTAAAACGGTTTTCAAACTATAAACCACAATTACATTACGCCCGAAAAAATTAAGGAAAATAGACATAAACAATTTACGGATTAACCATAAATTTAACCACACCTGTTGCAACTACGTTGCGGTCTGCTCTATATTCGATATTACCTGATGTTGCGTGCGTAAGACAAATGTCGGACAAATTTAAAACGCGTGTCGGACAACGTAGGACATTTCTGTGTAGATAGCTAAAATGCTTGTTTATTATGTCGGACAATGTCCGACATAATTTAGGAGTTTTTTATATTTTAGATAGGTTTTACTTAGAGATATTATAGTCATAAAATTAGAGTGTATTATCTAAAAAGCACAGCATCCATAAAGACTAATATCTATTATATATATTCCCAGGCAAAGATGAATATAAAGGATTGGTAGTATAATCAGTAATAGATGTGCCTGTGTAGCTAGAACCAGACCTAACAGAATGCGTAGGGAAGTTGTGTTGATATCCACCGCCTTTATTTTTCAGAGCATCAGATAGCAGTTCTTTTATAGCTGTTCTTAAGGATGCTCCAGACTTCACTTTTTTGTATAGTGTAGGCATAGAAGTGAGTAAAATGAAGCTCAAGAAAATGCCTCCTACCATACTAAGAAATAGCACAATAGTAAGAAAGTATATAAATGCATCTGTTATTAATGCCCACAACATCTCAATCCAGCATATCGAAATCTTTATCTTTATTAATGCTAGCAGGTTTTGGTGTTAGGTGCAATGCTTGTGCACTATTTTGTTTATGAATATCAGTAGCTTGTTGCTGGGACGCCACTGTTGTTTTTGCATTTGATATCACATCTTTAAATGCATCTATGCCTGAGGTTTTAATCATCTGATCAGGGTCTTTTATTGCAGATGGTAGCTGCGCTATTTTTACAGATATATCGCTACCTGATGCTTTGATGGTTGCCTAAATGCGTTTTGTTGCCTCCATTAAGAGCACTGCCAAACTAGATGATACAACTTTAAGTCCTAAAGTGAGAGCATTCAACAGTGTTTTGAACACCTCATGCACATTTTATGAATTCGAGGTGGGTATTGGGTGCATGGGTATTATAGAAATGTCCTTTGCGGACATCTCGGCTATTATTGGCAAAGCAATTGTTGAACGTGGTTGGGTAAAAGATAAAGACCTTGTTCATTATAAACTGCATTCAGAGATTGATCATCGCCATGCAGAAGAATTTTTTAGTGTGGTAGAAAAATCATGGGATGACCCACAAAAACAGTATTTTATTAAGCAAGGGCTTGAGCTTGGAGCTTATGTTTTTGACAGGATGTATAAAGACCTCCTAACCGTTTCACATTGATAAAGCATTGCCTCCGCTGCCCTACGCTACGCCAAACCTCTGGAAAGACCACCAAGACTGGTGTTTCTGGATTGCTTAGGTAGTGTCGACATTTAATATATCGAATGGTATAATAGACGAATAAAAAGATTATGGAATGGCATGTTATAAGATTTAAGAGAAGATCAATGGGAGAGGATCAAGGACAGTTTGCCTGGCAAGTTAGGCGATAGAGGGCGCTCTGGGTATGATAATAGAGGATTTATAAGGGCTGTGATGTGGGTTGCGAGGACTGTGGCGCCTTGGAGAGCTTTACCTGCAGAGTATGGCAAGTGGTCAACAGTACACAAAAGGTTCATGAGATGGGCTAAAGCTGGAATTTGGCAGATGATATTCAATACGTTGGCTGTAGATGCTGATAATGAGTGGATAAAGATTGACTCTACAATCGTAAGGGCGCATCAGCATGCTGCTGGTGCTTTAAAAAAATACAGAAACTGGTATGCAAGAACAAGGGCTAGGAAGATCAAAAGGGGGATTTAGTAGCAAGCTCCATGCTGCATGCGATGCTCTTGGCAACCCCATTAGATTTTTTGTAACAGCAGGTCAGAGATCTGATTATATTAAAGCTTTAGATCTGATAGATGGTCAAACAATGTCAGCATTAATTGCTGACAAAGGATATGATGCCAATTATATGGTAGATGCTGCAAAATCCTTACAAGCGCAGTCTGTTATACCTCTAAGATCCCAAAGAAAAACTCCACGATATTATGATCAAGAATTGTATAAAGAGCGCAATTTAATTGAGCGTATGTTCAATAAATTAAAGCACTTTAGACGCGTAGCCACCAGGTATGACAAGCTTGATATTGCTTATCTTGCCTTCGTTCTCCTTGCTGGAATTTATCTATGGTTAAAATAAATGTCGACACTACCTAAAGAAATCCAAACAATAATTTCTTTACTGCTCATTGCTTTTCTCATTTATTTTGCTAGGGATACGAACCCTTTGTGGTAAATTTTCATCCTCAAGTCTGCGCCCAACGAGATCATGTATACTATCGACTAAATCGCTCAGGCGCTTTTCCATCCCCAGAACAAAGAGTACTGCGCCATAACTACCCATAGAGGTAGTTGGATCTCCCTTTTCAATTTTTCCAATAGTGGACCTTGATAAGCCAGCGCGCTGAGCCATAAGCTGGGCGGTGATACGCCTGCGACGCCTTGCATCATTGATATCCTGCCCTAATTTTCGCAAAGCGCTTATTACAGGGATGGGTAAATTTGTCATCATCTTCTCTTAAGTGCTTTATAGCAGTCACAAATATCATTAATGACTAGCATAACAAACATTAACCCCAAAGTCAAGTCGTGTCAATCTAAAGAGTTTTGTATCAATCATTACAACTGATAAAGACTAATATACGCGACATTAAATGGCGATACTGCAGTAGAATCAACTAGATTGAGCATTGCTGGAGAGGCCCATGCTCTCGATAAGCTAGCTAAAAAGATTTTGTATTATGTGGATGCTTCCTAAACAAATGCGTCAAAAACAACTTGATTATATGAATCGTTCCAGAAATGCAATTCTAAAACAGTACTTTTATAAAATGCATCTAGCATTAAATCCCGAACTTCGTCTGATGCGGACAACTCTACTTCATCAAAAATAGTGATCGCTCTTTCCGCACTATCGCTAAATTCTTTGCCAGAAATATTGACTTTTTGCTCGTTTACCTTTAGCTTATATTCGATTACCTTAGCGTACGAAGTGCTGGCAAATCCAAGTGAGATAACTATCATAAATATTAAATAATGCATATTTCTTCCTCGCTTTTGTCTCCGAGCACCCGCCCTAGATACTTAAGAAAATAAGACGCTAAGTCCCATTTTTCAATTTTATCAGCCATACAATTTAGTTAAATAATATATATATTTTTAATAAAATGCCATTCATTCCGCGTAACATGTATTGCATTCATTTCAAGAAAATTCTCGTTTTTCAGGACTATCTTCCCCATCTCCGCCCCAATAACGAACCTCAAGACCCATTTTAAGAAAACCCAGTAAAATCAACGGTTCTGGACATGCGTACCTTGACGACCGACGTTCGCATGTAACGGAGAAACGGAGAGTAAAAAGGGAGATTTTGGGGTAAAATCGGTGATTTTGCGATTCTCTAGGTACGCATGTGTAGGAGGACTAAAATGCGCTAAAGCCTATGAATACTGGGGTTCAGAGGGGCTTTTGATAATTTAGAAATTCACGCCCAAAAAGTTCGAGCGCTGTAAACTGGCGGAGTTTGGCATCCTTTAAAATAACCACCTCCAAACTGGGTGGGGAATATCAACTTCACCGAAAGCGATTCTAGCAGATTTCGATAATAATGCTACCAATTATCACCATCCGTGGTGATAAGAAATGCCGCTATTATCGATTTATATGATATCCGATAATATCCTGCATCCTTATTCTCACGAGTGGTGATAAGAAATGGCGCTATTATCGGATATTGACTTTTTCGATAACAAAGGTTATGATGTAAGCATAATCAAATAGAGGCCAGTTACATGGATATACAACAGTCCCCCGCAGGACAAATCGTTAAATCACCCAAAGGGTATAATGCCTTTGTGCCCCATAGTTTGCCACCCAAACTGGAGTGGGATAATGCGGTGGTTAACAGCCTATCCCGCGCTGATTTCTTGCTTGGAAAACTAGCGCGCGAAGGCAGTAAGTTACCCAATCCTCACCTTTTAATGCGCCTATTTATCACCCGAGAAGCGGTGCTGTCCAGCAAGATTGAAGGCACCCAAGCAACCCTAGGGGAAATCTTAGCCGCGAGCGCCGGTGCCCATGTAAAGCAAAACCCCGACGATCTTCAAGAGGTGCAAAACTACATCAAGGCTCTTGATTATGGGCTTGGTCGGTTAACAGAGCTGCCATTATCGTTACGTCTTATCAAAGAAATCCATGAGCACTTAATGCAAGGCGTTAGAGGATCTCATGCAACTCCTGGGGAATTTAGGCACAGTCAGAATTGGATTGGATCTCCCGGCTGTACGCTGAACACAGCCAAGTTTGTGCCACCACCCCCTGATAATTTAATAGATTGCCTGGGAGAATTGGAAAACTTTTTGCATGATAGATCATTACCGCCCTTGATCCATATAGCGCTTTGTCATTATCAATTTGAAGCCATCCATCCCTTTTTAGATGGCAATGGGCGTGTTGGGCGATTACTGATTATGTTGTTTCTGGTTGAACAAAGAATGCTGCCTTCACCATTATTATATTTATCTGCATTTTTTGAAGCGACACGCGATGAGTATTATAAACAGCTTTATAATGTCAGTTCAAAAGGCACTTGGCATGAGTGGCTCATTTATTTTCTCAATGGCGTTGCTGTCCAATCGGAAGATGTTTTATCACGCGCTGAGCGCATCAATGAATTATTAAATCAATGGAAAATTGATGTTGCAAGCAGTGGTTCCCAAGTTCCTGTGGACCTGGTGCAGCATTTGGCTGTGAATCCTTATTTCACCACCAGTAAAATTGCTGAAGATCTGGGGATTGCCTACAGCACCGCCCAAAGAGGTGTTCAAAAACTTGAGTCTGCGGGCATTATTAAAAAGACTAATGATAATAAGCGGGACAAAGTCTACTGTGCGACTGCAATATTAAACATTCTAGAAGAGCCTACAAAAATCAGGGCGGATATTTATGAATAATAACAGCGCTCGGATCAAACAATACAGCAAAATCTCAACAAGCCTCGCGTGCCTGAGCAATGAGAAGCTAAAACAGATTTTGGCAGATAGCAAGCCCATGCATGAAGGCTGGCAGATGTTGCCTAAGTACTATGATGACGGTGGTTTTTCTGGTGGGACTTTAGAGCGCCCAGCTTTGAAAGAATTATTTGATGACATCGCTGCAGGGCTTATTGATTGCGTTATCGTTTATAAAATCGATCGCTTGTCGCGCTCACTGCTTGATTTTACTAAAATCGTGGATTTATTTGATCGTCACAATGTGACCTTTGTATCCGTGACGCAAAGCTTTAATACCGCCAGTTCTATGGGGCGGTTGATGCTCAATGTGCTTTTGAGTTTCGCCCAATATGAACGAGAGCTCACTGGTGAACGCATCCGCGATAAATTTGCAGCCTCCAAACAAAAAGGTATGTGGATGGGTGGTAATCCACCGCTTGGGTACGACATTATTGATCGAAAATTGGTGATTAACGCACCTGAAGCTAAATTAATAGAGCATATCTTTACGCGGTTTTTAGTGCTGGCATCTGCCACTCATTTGGCTAAAGAATTAAATACCGACGGTTATCACTCCAAACAATTTACCGCTAAGACCGGCAAAGACATCGGTGGGGCCAGATTTACTAAGGCCTCATTGCGCCGTATCCTCACAAACCCCGTTTATGTTGGTAAAATACGCCACAAAGATAAAGAGTTTGCAGGATTACATGATGCCATCATTGATCAAGATTTATGGGATCGCGCGCAAGCAACTTTTAAAACAGCCCCCAAACGTAATTCCGCCTTTTGCAAATCACCGGTGTTACTCAAAGGTATTATCCACTGCCAAGCTTGCAACATACCCATGACGCCAACCTATACTGCCAAAAAGAACCGTCAATACCGCTATTATGCCTGCAGTAACGTGCTGCGAGGTATCGAGTGCCATGGCATTAATTCTTATCTTGCTGCAGGTGAAGTGGAGCATTTTGTTATCCAGCAGGGAAGGCATGTTCTAAAATCACCAGAAGTCGCTGCCCAAACAAGCCTGCTCTTAGAAAATGCGGGGCTGGGTAAAGTCCAAGTATTTAATCTACTCAAAGACATCGACGCGGTATGGCAGAATTTATTCCCCATCGAGCAACAAAAAATAATCCACACGCTGATACGTGCCGTTTATGTCAGCACCGAAGGGATCGATGTGCGCATTAACCAAAATGGCTTACAAAGCCTTCTATTAGAAACGCAAGATGAGGCAACAGTATGATCCAGACCAGTACTATTGAGGGAGAGATATCTGTTTTTATGCCGCTTAAACTTAAAAAACGCGGCGGGCGAAAAATGATATTAGCACCACAGGGGGTGCAACCGGCATCAGAGGATTCCAGCGTTGATCTCACGTTAATAAAAGCCTTGGTGAAAGCTCATTTATGGCAACGTCAATTAAAATCCGGCAAGTGCAGTGGCATGAAAGAATTATGTGAGCGATACGATGTTACCGCCAAGTACGTCCAGCTGATCTTGCGTTTAAATTTTTTAGCACCGAAATTAAAAGAGGCCATTTTATTTGGCGAGCAGCCAAGGCATTTAAAATTATCTGACTTAATGAATAACGTACCGGTGCTTTGGTCAGAGCAAGAAGAAATGTTTGGACTAAAGGTGCTGTCGGAATGATCTCGCTAATCTTTTGTTGTTTCAACGCTGATAACGTCACTATTTTTCTGCATCAGGTTAACAGGTGTGTTTTTTAGAAACTTGTCGAAAAATGATTGGATCAATTGAATCATTTCTGTTTGGTAAGAGGACGCATCGGCATTACCCGCGCCCAAGTGCCATCCTTTTTCTTTAAGTACGCTAATTTTACCTTTTAAAATGCCGTGATCCGCAAATGAATTATGTTCAGTCCCTTTGATAACAGCTTTAAAATTATTATTCTTGAGGTGAACGGATGATGGGTCGCACATCGGCTTACCTGCGAATATATGCAGAAATGGTTTCTCAAAATCTGAGCCATAATCTAATTCAATATCAGAATCCAGGTTACTAACGCTGCGTTCGTCGCCATCATAATCATAGGTATCATGGCTAATAGGAGCATCCATACTAATCCCTGCAAGAATATGTGGATTGATTCGCGTTGTTTTGATTGTGGTAGCTCCCCCCAAAGAATGTCCAATCATACCTATTTTTGTAAGATCCATTGAAGGGATGGTGGAGGCGATAGCATCGATTTGTCTCAAAACAAACTGAGTGTCCAAAAATGCTGTTTCAAACATAAGCGCATTCCGACCCGCCTTAAGAAATGCGGTTTCCCCATCATTAAAAATGACTGTAGTAGCAATATTTGGATGACCGGGCGCGATAACAACATACCCATGACTAACGAGTTCCAAAAGCATCCGTTGGTAGGAACCCGCAGTAACCCCAAACCCATGCTCAAATAAAATGACAGGAAAGGGACCGGCCTCAGTCGTTGCATCTTTGGCTTTAAAAACCTGAGTACATTTAAGTTCGCGCAGAATCGATTCAAATTCTTCCTGCGTGATATCTTTAGATTCTAGAGGCTCCTGTAACTCTGTTCCCCAAAAATCAACCTCCTCATCGCCGTAAGGTTCAAGCTTTGGCGTGTTGCTTGATGGATAATAAACAGTGACCTTAATTTTGCGAGGATGCCCTGAATTATAAGGGTCGTCTCGGCCCTCATCCGTAAATTCGAGGTTTTTGTAACCAACGGAATGGGGGCCTGTTAGGCTAGGGAATTCAATGCTGTGATCACATGCAAATGCATGATTAAAAACAAAAAGTGAAAAAATGATGAGGAAAATGCGCATGATCAATTATTTCTTTCTATAAAGCAGCAGCACAGGCTTTTCTGTATCTTCAAACACAAAAACTTAGAGCCAAATA
The DNA here is from genome assembly GCA_021298045.1 of Candidatus Jidaibacter sp. Classification (GTDB taxonomy): domain Bacteria; phylum Pseudomonadota; class Alphaproteobacteria; order Rickettsiales; family Midichloriaceae; genus JAJTHY01. Next base: position 8,171 of record JAJTHY010000081.1, on the reverse strand, counting down.
CTCTTGCGCATGATAGCTGAACATGTCTAAATTATCCATAATAATTTCAAGTATACTATGATCAGAATAAAGAATTTGATTCATGATGAGCGGTTAGATATTTTTTTCATCAAATAACTTTTTCGCATGTTTTCTGGAAACTTCTCGATTGCATATCTGAGCATAGTTCTTGGCATGGTGTGCAATTGTTGATCTAAAAATGTTACAAGCTGCGCTTGATCTCGTTTCCCTGCTTCGCGAAGCATCCATCCAGCCGCCTTATGGATAAGATCATGGGTATCGAGTAGCAGAAGTGAGACAATCTTGAAAGTCCATGCCAAGTCATTTTTACGGATAAAATACCATGTTGATACGATAGAGATTCTGCGTTCCCATAAGATTTCTGATGTTGCCAGATTAAGTAATGAACTTCTGTCTTTATCCCAAATATGAGCGCCTATAATTAAGTGAGCAGAGGCGTCTACAAGATTCCAATTATTTACATATTTTAGATTTTGCATATAAAATTGGTAAAGCCTTTCTTTACCCTGATCATCTTCATTCTGATATTGCTTGGTTAAAATTATCAGCGCCAGTAATCGTTCTTCATTGATCTTTGACGCAAGTAAAACTTGCAAATCATCAAGCGTTAAGAGCATAAAATTTTTGGCGATTTTGCGTAAATTTGTAACGGTCACACCTATAAATTCGTCCCCTGCTGCATAGTGCCCTACACCTGTTTTAAAAAATGCAGCAGCTTTGTGGGGCGGGACGCTAATTGAATTTAGCAAGATGTCTTTGATTTGCATAATCAGATTCATATATAAGCACTCATTTCTAAGGCTTTTTGGGCTCCGGACTTAAAACTTTCAATCACCTGAAAGTAGGGAATGGGGCCATAACTAATTCTAGACACGCCCAATTCTGCAAGTCTTTTAGGTGTCGGGCCATTTTGAGTTATCATGATATTGATCGGTATTGGTGATAAATCACATAATCTTTTGATCAATTTTTCGTCTGTAAGTCCAGGGGCAAAGAAACCATCTGCTCCTGAGTTGGCATATGCAGCTGCTCGAAATAAGGCTTCTTCTAAATGCTTATCACTATGATTTTCAGGTGTAATTTTCAGAAAAATATCCGTCCTTGCATTGATAAATATTGGAATTTGTGTTGACATTCTTGCAGCCTTAATACGCTCACATTGATCATCACAAGAATAAAGTGCATCTGTCCCGATAATTTGGTCTTCAAGATTTATGCCAACAGCGCCTGCCATTATTATTTTTGCGACCGTCTCTTGTACGTCTGTTGGAGTTTGGCCATAACCAGCTTCTATATCAGCTGTGACAGGAAGATTAACAACTCTAACGATCCTATCAATATTCGCGAGGCAGAGGTCAAAAGGCAATTCCTGCCCATCTTCATAACCATGCGCAGCTGCAACTGACCAGCTACTTGTTCCAATTACTTTTAACCCAACTTTTGAAGCTTCTATGGCGCTTCCTGCATCCCATACGTTGAATAAAACAAGCGGAGATCCCTTGATGTGCAGGCTTTTTAGTAAATTTGCATGTTCTAATTGATTTGTCATTTTATAATCCTTGTTTCTCGTGTTCAATCAGCCATTGTTTGCGCGTAATTCCACCGCCATATCCACCAAGATCACCATTACTATTAATGATACGGTGACATGGAATGACAATAGCGAGTTGATTAGCTCCATTGGCATTTGCAACCGCGCGGTAAGCTTTGGCCTTGCCAATAGCTTCAGCTTGAGCCATATAACTTCGTGTCTGACCATAAGGAATACGCATGAGCTCATCCCAAACAAGCTTCTGAAAGGGGCTGCCTAGAAGATGTAGAGGTGTGTTGAATTCTTTGATTTTTCCTTCAAAATAAGACTCCAGTTCAAGTGTAATAGATTTAATTGGATCTGTTACACCTGGGATAATAGCTGCTTTTGTTTTGAGTCTAAGCCTTTCAACCTCACGCTCTAAACCGCGTCTATCAACAAATTCTAAAAGGTAAAGACCAGCCTCATCAGCAATTGCAATCATAGGCCCGAGCTTTGTATCAATCCAAGAGGCTTTTAGAATTGTACGGTGTTGCTCGAATTTTGTTGGCGGCGCTCCCATAATTTTAGAAAAAGCATCTCGAAACCCACTACTGGATTCATATCCTGTATTCAGTTGGGCATCAATGACAGCATCTCCCGCGCGTATTTGTTTCATCGCCAGCCCCATCCGTCTTGCTCTTGCGTATTCAACAAACGTCATTCCAAAGCGTTTCTTGAACTGACGACGGGCTGTTGAGCTATCCACTGATAACTCTTCAAAATCGCAGGTCTTCCAGCGTTTTGATGGATCTGCTTCAACGGCATCAACGAGTCTGCGAACTAAATCCGATACCTGGTTTGGATGAGAAAGGGGGCGGCAGCGCATACATGGCATAAATGATGCCAGCAATGCTTCTTGTGCTGTTTTATAGAATTCGCAATTCTCAAATTTTGGTTTTCGTGCTGGACATGTAGGACGACAAAATACTCCCGTTGTCTTTACACCTACAAAGAATACACCCTCTGAGTTTGCATCCTTATCAAGGAGCGCTTGATAGAATTCTTGTTTTTGCCCGTCTGTTATCATTTATATGCTACATTAATGTCGCTTGAGCTAGAAGCATAATCACTTATCGCTATAGGGTTACTATAACGATTCCAGGAAATCGTGCGACCGAAATTCAGGCATTGATTTTTTATTTTTAATTTACTCACCTCAAGCGACACTTTACAGTATAACACTGTTATTGTGAGAAAATTTCACTTTTCTTTTCTTCAAAGGGGCTGGCGTCATAAAATAGCTCGATTTTAGAGATAAGCCGATCTGTAAATTCCATGAGTACTGCTGCCCTGAATTTATCAATGGGCGGCCGAACAATCATATCGTAGGCAAACATAATTTGATTACCCGATGAAAATCGCGACCTAATTTGAATATCTTGTAATATCCCGCCGAAATTCTTTGCAGCTAAAACAACTGCGTCTTTTCCATGCATTTCTGCGAGTGGCCCGATAAAATGAACATTATCGTGCAGATAGCTCGTCATCTTATCAAAGTCTTTTGCAAGCATGGCGTTGTAATAGTTTTCCGCAGACTTTAAGTTATTATCACTTTCAAAATTTGTTGTATTCATATCGAACTCCTATTATAGTATAAGCACGCTGATAATATAATATAATATAATGTAAGGGTGCTGATATGTCAATCTCTAAAGAAATAAATGTCGCAAGCTTATTAGGTTATAAACTAAAACAGACGCAACATAGCTTACGCCTTCGCATGGACGAAGCTTTAAGAGCCCTTGATCTGACAACGCCACAATATGCTGTCCTGGCGCAATTAGAGCTCAGGCCTGGCATATCTAATGCAGTACTTGCACGGTCTGCATTTATCACCGCTCAAACCATGCATGGTATCGTCTCTAATTTAGAAAAAAGGCACTTAGTGAAAAGAAAAAGCGATCCACAGCACGGCAGGATTTTGTGCACAGAATTAACAAAACAAGGCATGAAAGTTGTTCAGCAAGCTCATAACATGATATGCGCTGTTGAATCTCGTATGCTAGCTACGGTAAGCGCGGAGCATCAGGTACTTCTTGAAAAACTGCTTCTTGAGTGTTTTAACAATTTGCAGTAGTGAGAATATGGATTAGGGGCTATTCTTATCCGCCTGATAAGCTCTCTCTATTGCACCATTCGGCAGAAAAACAGGTTGCAAGTGTTCAAAGCATTGCATCCGATCGTCACCACCTTCATCAGACAGAAAGATGTATTCACAATAGTCGCCGATGTCCTGAATAATACGCTCAAAACGATAGTAGCAAAGGACATCCTGATTTATCTTTGTTTGGCCATAGCCCTGATAAAATAGTGATTCTTCTTCGGCGGCTGTCAGGCCACTATCCCAAATGCCAGCGCCAACAAACATCAGATCTCGCTCCTTGGGGGCAAAGATGAGCGTATCCCAGTCAACAATATAAAGGGCTCCTTCTTTATCAACAATCAAGTTCCAGCCATGCATATCTGCGTGGCATAAAATATATTCGAGGGGCTGTTTTTGGATCGTAATCGCAAGCTCTTCAGCGCGTTCCACAAGTTTAAGTATTTCGCACCTTTTGGATTTCAGGAACGCGGCCATTTTTACAGCGACAGGCTCTTCAAACACCTCGTTTTCAATGCGCCCAAGAAATGATTTGACGGTTTCTCGCCATTTGGAAGAGAATGTTTCCCGCGGTGTGCCACTTGTTAGAGCGTTTGGAATATCAACGCTATGAAGCTTTTTAATGGCCGCCCCAAATTGAACCCAGTGATCATCTGATGGTTTAGCGTCCACACCATTATGCCTCTCCACATAAGGGTAGAGAATTGCCTTGAAGGATTCCAAGCTTGTCCGAAGTTGCTCTGTCTTGGTTGCAAGAGGAGAGATCACTTGTTTGATACCCAGATCAGCCAGATATTTTGGAACTGATACCGAGGCTTCTAAAAATTCACCACTCCTTAATTTGAGGAAATAATCTGATCCGTTATTTGTTGTAATGCGATAAACAGCTGTGTTGAAATCAGCACCAAGAGGCAAAAATACTACTTTTTCTATAGTCAGACCATAGGCATCCCGTAAACACGTAATGATTTTTTCATATTTAAGATCAGGTTTTATTAGCATGGTCTTTGTACCCCAATATCAGCACTCATGCTTTCCTCAAATAAATATTGTTTTTAAACAGAGGGTCAAACCCAAGTTTTTGATAGACCCCAAGCCCTGAATCTGATGATTCTAAAAAGCAATGGCGAGCGCCTAATCTTTTGGCTTCTGATAGCACATAACGCATGAGATGCGTTGCATATCCTTTGCCTTGAAACTCAGGTAGGGTGCCCACATCGTCGATTCTTGCAATGGTGTCGTCATGCATTGATAGGGTAATTGATGCGATTGGTTTTTCCTGTTTGTATAAGCTGAAATGGCGAAAATTAACATTCTTTTTTAAGGCATTTGTATGGGTGTTTGCATAGATCGAACAAATTTCAAAAGTAGATTCAAATGCGCCTATCAATGGCATCATCCAGTCATTTAATTGATCATCATTCGGTTTGATCGTAGTTTCAGAATCAAAACCCGCAGTTTGGTCAGTTGCAAATCTATCTAAGTCCACAACCATTGAAACTGATTTGCTTTTCTGGGGGTAACCCATGGTATTTAAAATATCTGCCATTTGAGGCGTGCATAATTCTTGTGGAATGATTACATCAAAAGAGAGGTTATCCTGGTCGAAAAACTGCTTTCCTTGGATTAAAATTTTATCCAGAGCGTTTGTATTTCTTGTAATGTAAATAAAATTGAGTTCAGCACCGCCGGTCATATAAGCATTAGCCCCATCGCCTAATTCTAAGCATTTTGAGGCAATGCCTCTGAAAAAGTAGTCTTCGGCTTGGCGGTATAAATTTATCAAGTCAATCATGTTCTGTTCCCACAATGTAGAAGGTAGTTACCCCTAATTTTGTCTAATTTCAAGCTTTAATCTATTTAAATAACACACGGATTTACTTAGTAATTCCCCAGTATAATTTTATCACATTAGGTGCATTTCAGCAGAAAATTCTCGCTCTACGGGTATGCCCGCCATTCTCCACCCCAACAACGAACCTCGAGACCCATTTTCAGAAAGCCCAGTAAAATCAAGGGTTCTGGACATGCGTACCTTGACGACAGACGTTCGCATGTAACGGAGAAACAGAGAGCAAAAAGGGAGATTTTGGGGTAAAATCGGTGATTTTGTGATTCTCTAAGTACGCATGTGTCGAGCACCTAAAACGCGCTAAAGCCTATGAATACTGGAGTTCAGAGGGGAGTTTGGGGAGTTGAAAAATGGAGCCCAAAAAGTTCTGAGCTCGTAAAATGGCGGAGATCAGTTTACTGTAACCTAACCAACTCCAAACTGCGGTGGTATGGTCATGTTTTCACTCTCTGTTGCTATTATAGATGCGTACTTGGAGAAGGTCAAATGAACGATTTTGGATTCTCTGTAAAAGTTTATCGTGTCCTTAAAATCTCTATTTTCGTGATGTTAAGTACATGCAACATGTCCCTAAAATTACGCTATATGTAACTTTACAGGCATGCCGTGACCTATTTGTGATAAATTTCGTCACTATTAGAACATGATATGTCCCATAGGTACCGAAATATTAAACCTAGAGGACATGATGTGTAGTATCATCTAATCTCAAGAAGATAAAAACCTCATCTTGAGCATTTATTATTGACTTAGTATCATGCTCGAGATATGATATAGTGTATCTTAAGCGCAATAGAGGTCTCCATCTCCAATCCAGTATTTATTGGCCGAAAAGCCGAACTAGAGCGCCTAAAAGCTCTGTATAAGAAGAAAGCATCTAGCCTTGTGGTCGTAAAAGGACGAAGAAGAATTGGAAAAAGCAGGCTTATAGGCGAATTTGCTAAAATATCTAACGCGCAAACATTTTGGAGTTTTGCAGTACTCGCTCCAGAAGATGGCATTTCCGCGCAACAACAAAGGGATAATTTTGCACGGCAACTCGCATTGATGCTCAAAATCCCGCCCATGACTTTCTTGGATTGGAGTGATGCCTTTGAGCATTTGAGCCTCCATATTAAGCCTGGGGACATCATCCTGCTTGATGAGATTTCGTGGATGGGATCAAAAGACCCAAGTTTTATTCCTAAACTCAAGGCTTGGTGGGATAAGCAAACGATGCATGTGTTACTTGTGTTTTGTGGATCGGTGTCAACTTGGATTGAAGAAAATATTTTAAAGAGCACGGCATTTTTTGGGCGCGTCAATTTAACGATTAGCTTAGAGCCGCTATCCATTCCTGAAAGCGCAGAGTTTTTACGAACGCTTGGCATGCAGCTTTCTCATTATGATATGTACAAGTTGCTCAGCATTGTTGGCGGTGTCCCGTGGTATTTGGAGCAATTTAATCCCGGCATGACGGCTGATGATAACATCAAACAGCTCGCCTTTGAAAAGAATGGATTACTTGTTACCGAATTTGATCGTATTTTTCATGATCTTTTTAATGGCAAGGGTGCCACATATAAGAAAATCTTAGATAGTCTTAAAGATGGCGCAAGAACTCTATCAGAAATAAGGCAGAGCATAGAATTTGCTCACAGCGGCACTCTAAGCCAAATGATGGACCATCTCATTGTGGCAAGCTTTGTTGTTAAACAGTCACTATGGTCGTTTAAAACGGCAAACCCCTTAAAACAAAGCTTATATAGAATCTCAGACCCATATATGAGGTTTTATCTCAAAGTCATAGAGCCAAATCGGGGCGCTATTGCCGATGGTGGATTCGATCAAGTACATCTATCTACCATGCCAGGATTTGAAACGCATATGGGCCTACAACTTGAGGCATTACTTTTACAAAACCGTCCACTGTTGCTTCAAAAATTAGGCATTTCACCCGTTGATATTGTACGTAGCGGACCTTATAGACAAACAAAAACAACCACTCAACAAGGTTGTCAAATCGATTATTTGGTTCAGACCAAAACGAACAGCTTGTATATTTGTGAATTCAAATTCAAAAAACGTGAAATTAACAACGATATTATTAATGAAATGCAAGAAAAGATATCAAGACTCAAGACTCCTAAGGGGTTTGCAAAAGTTGCGGTGTTGTTTCATTTAGGCGCTGTTGCATCTAGCGTTGCGACAAACCCTTACTTTTATCGCATCGTCGATATTGCAGATTTTTTGGAAGATAATTAGGCCATTACTTATGAAATTAACCTGGCTCACTGATGTTCATCTTAACTTCTTGGAAAAGAACGAGAGGATAGACTTTGACCACACGCTTATTGCAACCGATGGCGATGGCGTGATGATTAGCGGTGATATCGCGGAAGCGCCATCTATAGAATCCATTCTGAAAGAAATGGCTAACGCCATCCAAAAGCCAATTTATTTTGTTCTTGGAAACCATGATTATTATCGTGGGGGCATAAATGATGTACGCTCTAAAATGCTTGTTTATTATGTCGGACAATGTCCGACATAATTTAGGAGTTTTTTATATTTTAGATAGGTTTTACTTAGAGATATTATAGTCATAAAATTAGAGTGTATTATCTAAAAAGCACAGCATCTAT
>JAJTHY010000064.1 GCA_021298045.1 Candidatus Jidaibacter sp. | reverse complement strand
TCATAAGGTGTCCTTTCTGCAAAAAGTCACCTTATATCTCAATTCCCCTTTGTTTTCAATCTATCCTTCTATTTCTTAACTATTCCTTAACTTACGTGTCGGGGAGCATGTAAAGAGCAAGCAGAGCATTTGTTGAGTAAGTATGAGAAAAGCTTAAAGGATTTGCAGAGCGAGTTGACTGGTAATGAAGCAAAACAAGCAGATCATGGATTTATAACCAAGGTGCTTAATGCTTTGCGAGTTGTTGCAGGGGATCCTGAAAGTAATGTATTGACTGGTGCCAATCAAGATCTTAGTCCTACTGAGTATAACCAGCTGTTGATGAATCTTCGTAATTCGGAAAGTGATGATCATAAGCAATTTAAAGGTATTGTGGATTGGCGCCTTGTGCGCACCAACTGGTATCTTTTTGGTGGAGGAGATGGGCCCTTAATTGACAGCCTAAATAACTTCCTTACAGACCTATGCGCTCTTGATTTATCAACAAATCCATTTGATGGCTTGCAGGGCGATAAGCAGCCACAAGTTAGTATTCGAAATCCTAAACCTAACTATAGTTTGCCGCTAAAATTTGCAATGAGCTTTGTTACCGGTTGTGTTGCATTTTGTGAAGTTCACAAATATATCCCTCAGTGCACCAAAGGTTTAATGGTGAACAATCCATACATGCATCTAACCTCTGCATTAGTGTTCCCACTTGTATTAGGTGGGGTAGGGTGCAGTCGTTATGGTTGGGTAAGTTCAGCTGCCTGTTCTGCTTGGGGCATTTATAGTTCCATAGAGAGCAAAGAGATTAAAAATTTTGTAAATGTTGGTGTTGGAGTTATAGGGATCTTTGTAAATTATTTATGTCGTAGTTCCGCTGCTGTAGAAAAGGCTTAAAGAAAAGCCTTAAAGATTCCGTAGAGTGTCCGCACTTCCTGCTCGGTTAGAGCTGCTTTAACAAAAAGATTTGTTATGTTGCGCATCATCGTAGGCTTCATTTCCTGGGATTTAAAAAAGTTGCGTTCCTCAAGCGCGGTTTGCAAGAAGCTGAGCATATGCATAACTTCACCTTTACTGGCTCGAGGATGTGCAGTAGTGGCTGCAGCATTTGTTTTGCCCAGTTCATAGGCTATTATCATCACAGCTTGTGCGAGATTTAAAGACGGGTTTAAATGAGACGTTGGTATCTTGATGATATGATCGCACACCGAAAGTTCGTCGTTGGTAAGGCCGCTGCGTTCACAACCAAATAAAATACCAACTTTTGCGAAATCAAGGTTTTTTGTGATTTGCCATGGAGCAAGTGTGCTTTTTGCCATGTCCCTGTCTCCAGATGCGGTGCCATAAAGTGTTTGAATATCGGCAATTGCTGAAGGCAGATCTTGGAATATTTGGGCTTTGTCTAAAACAAACTCGCCATTGGCAGCTAGAGCATAGGCTCTTTGATTTGGCCAACCATCTCGGGGCGCGACTATTCTCAACTCATCAAGGCCAAAGTTGCTCATGGCTCTTGCGGTTGCGCCAATATTTTCTCCCATTTGTGGATGCGATAAGATTATAACTGTAGACATTGGGTTATATTATTTATTCTTTCGTAGTGCGTACTCTGATGGGGTGAATTTGTCAAGTGCGAGCATGTTAAAATAAGAATTCAAATATGGCTAACATATTGATCTAAATGGATTTTTTTTGCAGAAATATCATTTTTTACTTGATATAGGGTTGGTAAAGATGTTATATTATTATTTATACTAGCAAAGATTAAAAAAGTCTATAATAAGGGGCGTTCCCCTGCATGGGCTATCTATAAAATCTTAAGTAAAAGTTGAGAGGTGTTTTGAAATGACCTATAAAATAAGGAAGGGATTGACGCATAGGCTTTGGAGTAATTACATAAAATCAATGCCTGAATATTATGGGATTTTTGCAAAAGAAAAGCTGGCCATGGATCATTTTGCAATTATAGACTTTACATCTAAGTATTCAGGAATTGATTACTTAAAAGAAATTTTTAAATTAATTGGTTATAAAGAGAGGGGTGCGGGATATTTGCCTGATAAGCAGAACAATTTTGTATGGCTTTCTAGTCCAGAATTTTCTGAGAAATTACCTAAAGAGGCTTTGCCACAGCCAATTATTGCGGATTTTTCTAACGATAAATTTAGTAAATCCACGCGTAAAATAATTGAAAAATGCTCTAAACACAATTATAAAAACTTCGATTTGAACTTAATTAAAGCTGCCATGAAAGAGGCGGGTGAGGGCAACCAACTCGCAGAAAACTATGTCGTTGATGTGCTCAGTGGGCATTTGAATAGTAAATTTATAGAGTTCCCTACGCTCAAAGAGTACGAGGCGGTTAAGGAAGAAAATCAGCTGATGGCTTGGATACTGCTATTCGGACGTAGGGTAAACCACTTTGGGGTAGGTGTGTGTTCACGGAGCCATAAGTCTTTAAAGGAGTTCAATTCTCATGTTCAAAACAATTATAACACTGTAATGAACAAGGAGGGTGGATTGATTAAAGGTGGTGCAAAATGCGGCATAGAGCAATCATCAACCATGGGTAAAGTTGTAGAGGTTAAGTTAGAAGATGGTGTTGTAAAAACTAATGATAGCTTTTTGGAATTTGTGTGGAGATATCCTGTAAAATCATCTCCTAAGGTAATGAAGGACTATTATATGGATTTCATACCTGTTAATGCGGATAAGGTTATTGAATCGCTTTTTGTTCAATAATTGTGCTTCCCAATAAGGTAAAGTTATGTATAATAAACCCTGCTGCACTTAGGGCTAGGCATGCCTTTAGCGCGCTGTGAACATAATCTTTGAGGATGAAATGCCAAAAATGAAAACTAAAAGTAGCGCCAAAAAGCGCTTCAAGATCACTGCTAACGGCGGTGTTAAGGCCTCTCAGGCAAATAAGCAACATAATATGCGTAAACGTAGTACCAGGCAAGTGCGTGAACAACGTGGTACAACTATGCTCCCAGATATGGAAGCTAAGAGAGCTAAGCAATTTTTACCATATGGTACTGCTTAATTATTATATATTATTTATTTGTGAGATAAAAAATGGCCAGAGTAAAAAGAGGCGTCCAGTCTAAAGCTAGACATAAAAAAATTCTAAAAATGGCAAAAGGCTATAGAGGCCGTGCTAAAAATTGTATCAGAGTTGCGATTGAGAGAGTTGAGAAAGCTCTAAGATATGCATACCGCGATCGTAGAAACAAGAAGCGTGAGTTCAGAGCTTTGTGGATTCAGCGTATTAATGCTGCTGTAAGGGAGCACGGTATGGTTTATTCCCAATTCATTAGGGGTATGAAACTTGCTGGTATTGACTTAAACCGTAAGATGCTTTCAGAGCTTGCTATTCATGAACCAGATACTTTTAAATCTGTTGTTGAACAAGCTAAGAAGCAATTAAAAGCAGCTGCTTAAGTAGCAAATATATTTATCGAAAATTGGGCTGTTGTGTGTAAAAACCATAGCAGCCCTTTTTGTTTTTCTCTACGCCATAACTTCATCTGTTGTCACATTAAAAAGCTTTGTATAGCTAAGCCCTTATAACGCCAGTTCGGGATTAGAAGGGAAAAAAAGGATTGAATTGACTAAAGAAAGTAAGGACGCTATATAAAAATTTAGCACAAATTTAATAAGGCGCCCTATGAAAAAAGATATTACCATGCTATTTTGCTTTGTCGATGAT
>JAJTHY010000028.1 GCA_021298045.1 Candidatus Jidaibacter sp. | reverse complement strand
TATTTCAAAAAACTGCTGTATATATTCTTTCATAAGGTGTCCTTTGTGCTAAAAGTCACCTTATACCTCAATTCTCCTTTGTTTTCAATCCATCCTTCTATTTATTAGCTATTCCTTAACTTCCGTGTCGGGGAGTGTGATGATACGCTTAATATCGCTTGTAGGATGTTTGAGGTGATGGCAATTGCACCGCGAGTAAATATTGTCGATGAAATTCCAGAGGGCGACCGTAACATTGTGCTTATTGGTACATTAAATCAAGATATTTACCACAACACCTCACTTTTGCAAAAAGAAATTCAACATAGCCGTAAGACCTTCTTTATAACTTCTTTCATAAACTGGTCATCACTTTTTGCTTGCGCAATGCTTTTTAATAATCCCAACTCCCAAGGGCTTTTAAGTGCTGCTACATCTTTAAATAACAAACCATCATTGTGCGGTTTTGGTGTGATAGCATCAGCTCATTTATTAGGTTTTGGAGCTCAAAGACTTTTTGAGGAGAAAAGTGAAGCATGCCGGAACTTAGATTTTTATTTTTCTGCACCATCCATTGCAATTAATTGTGGTTTATTGTTTGTAGGCATTCGTAACATTATTAAAAATGGAGGGTTGATTGAATGCCACCCGACTATTAAATTGCTTGCCTCAAGTTTGGCATGTACCGCAGCATTTTTATACTTTCGATTCAATACAAACAATGACCAGGCTTCAGAGCATTCGCGGGGATGACTTTCAAGACGCTAGATAAAGCACTGTCAAAAAATGTCTAATACCCGTTCTAAAATGGATAGATGCGCTTGTATTGGGAAAATTTGGGAAGAGAAAAAAGTGCTTTAATATGAATATATTGAAGCCTTTTTTATCGCTTAAAATTTTTTCAAGGCGAGATGCAAGTGTTGAGTTTAGAATGGGTTTTGGCATAAGTAGCCGAAATATAACGAGCGTCCCTGCGAGGAGCGTATTCGCGATGTGGCAGCCCAGAAAAGTAAGAAAAAAGCTGGATTGCCGCAATCGCTGCGCTCTTTCCCGGGTGACGCTGTTTAAATATTTTATGATTACTCGGCTCCCGAGATAATTTCAGACTTTAGACGGAGAGACTATCTTCCGCCTTGGCAAAAAGTACACATACGAAAAACAAACCAAAAGTAAGAGCACCGAAATACCAATTACGTGATAAGCTCCTTGTAAAAGCAGGTAAGCAGTTATCAGCATTGCAGCAGCGCTTAATCCTTTAAGCCTATGAGTTGTAAATATTTTTATGCCACTAAAAAATATAATCGTGTAAAGCAGCAAATAATTTAAACTAGTAATCTCAACAACTGTATCTTGGTGCATATCCGCAAAAACAAAGGAAGCGGCTATCAAAAAATATGGTATAAGCTGCGCCATAACAGCATAATAAGGAACCTTGTTACTAGAAATTTTAGTAAGACTCTTTGGCAAAATTCCATCTCTTGCAAGCGCGTATATAATTCTAGATGTACCAAACACCCATGCATTTGCACCCAGCACCAATAAAACTATCGCCATGGCACCACCCAGCTTGCTGGCAGTAGCACCTAGGGTTACATTCAATATCGCAGTAAGAATGGTGTTTACATCTCCTAAAGCTTCATAATCCATTACCAACACCACAGTAAGTGCGATAGACATATAGAACAAAGCTATAAGCCCAACGGCGATTTTTGCAGCCTTACGATAGGTTTTAACGGGGTCCTTAACTTCTTCAGCCAAAGCATCCACATTCTCCCAGCCGGTAATAGAGTAGAAACATATCGCAACAGCAGGTATTATCGCCCCCCATCCATTTGGAAAAAATGGCTCAAGATTATTAGAATTAAACTCCGGCACAGAGCTTACTACTACAGCTTCAACAAGCACTACCAACGATATCAAGCTAAACGTTTGAATTTTGCTAGAAAGCCCAACTTTAAGCAAGTTGAATAGCACAGGCACTATCAAAAAAGCAAGACCAATCCAATATATATTATATTCACTATTAAGGAATTCATTGCAATATTGAGCGGCAGCAAATCCAAGCAAGGCATTACCAAAGAGCGCAGACACCACTAAAAACAGCGCCATCGATTTGCCAAATTTATTACCCCACGCATCCTCCAAAAATTTTTGTATGCTACCGCTTACTTGATATCTTTGAGAAATATGCGCAAAAATCATCGCGAAAGGGTAAGCGCAGAGCAACGCAAGCATCCATGAAATTAGTGATGCAGGCCCTGCAATTTTGGCAGCAAAGAGCGGCACTATAAAAATGCCAACACCAACAATTGTGGAGAAGTAGTATACGACCAACGCCGTAATATCTAGCTCTCTTACAAGATGAGCTTGCTTAGAATTAGACATCAATTCCTCTTAAAATATCAATTACTTAAGCAGCGAGGCCCATTTTGCCAACCATTTCTTCCCACTCTCGTTTGGTTAGCCCGCTGTTTTCCTGGCTTACTTTTTCGCCTGAAAGCATGCGCTTTATAGCACCTTTCATTTGGGAAGACAAGCTTACAGAATTCATTCTATAATCCATAAAAGCTTCAAAGCTATGCGGAACCCATTTCTTCATAATCTCTAAGATAGCATCCGCATAAACTCTAATCTCATATTGCGCATGCGGATCGGCCCTTAGCATAACAAAGTGCATTAAGTTATGTAGATCTATTTTCCAATACCACTGAGTATAATAATTAAGCGTAAGATTCATTCTCGCAAGCTCTCTAGCTAACCCACTTTTGCTAGCATCTAATGGTTGATCATTATCATCCAGATTTAGCATTTCCATGTAGTGTTCATAGCAGCTTTCAGAATCATTTCTTAATAAATCCATAACCCTTTTGGCCTCAGCCCCAGTTAGCACATCCCCCCTACCCTGGCGGTTAGAAGCAGATTGCGCAGCCAAATGCGTAGCATCGGGCAAATAAAATTCGCGGTCCAATATAGAATAGCGAGCAGAATATTCATTAACATTTGCAGTTCTATGCCTAATCCACTGACGCGCAACAAAAATAGGTAATTTAACATGCAGCTTAATTTCGCACATTTCAAATGGCGTACTATGCCAATGGCGCATCAAGTAACGTATTAAACCTCTGTCTTCAGAGATTTGCTTGGTGCCTCTACCATAAGATACCCTAGCTGCCTGGGTAATAGCGTTATCATCACCCATATAGTCTATAACCCTTACAAACCCATGATCTAATAATTTTATAGGCTCGTATAAAATTTCTTCAAGAGCGGGTACAGTAGCCCTTTTAGTAGTGTAAGAACTTTCACTTAATTCTTGTATCTGATGCTTTTGCGCTGCGGTAACTGGCATTTCTACTCGATATTTTGTTCAACTTAGATAAAAGTTTTAACCTAAAAAACGATCCTTTTAAAGTTAATTATTGCTATTAGTTAAATAAATTATTTTCTCATCTTCACCTACTAGCCCCAAATCACGCCTGGCAAGCTCATCTAAAAAATCCGTATTAAGTGAATTTGGATGAAGGTATTTCACAATGCTTTCCAACTTTATGCGCTCTTCGACTAACGATTCTAAAACTACATTTTGCTCTTGCGCAATTTTTTTAAGTCTAAAATATGCAAGAATACCCCTTTCACCGCTTAGAGAATGGAAAACAAAGTATGCAATTAACATAACCATTACTGTATTTACGGTGATGACACGATAATTTATGGTAAATTTATTTTTAAACATAAACCTAATGGTTGCAGTTTTTAATGAAAGCTTTTATCATGAGCATTGAAATTAACACAATACTCGTAACATGACAACTTTTCTTCTCGCTGTACAAATAGTAATAGTGCTCTCTTTAGTAGGTATAATCCTCTTACAAAAAAATGGTTCTGACAGTTTAGCTGGTCTTTCCGGTGGGGGGCACAATGTTCTCTCAGGCAGATCTACCACAAACATCTTAACCAAAGCCACGATCATACTTGCCATATGCTTTATCTTCAATTCCCTGATCATAGCCAAACTTGTTAACACTAGCCATAAAACCAACAAGAGCTTAATAGAAAGCATAGCTCCTGAATCTAATAAGAATAAAAAACTTGAAGTTCTTGATGTTACTGAGTAATTGAAAAAATGAGCAGATATATCTTCATTACTGGCGGCGTTGTTTCTTCTTTAGGTAAAGGTGTCGCATCAGCGGCTTTAGGCGCTTTACTACAGTCTGCCGGATATAAAGTCCGTCTGCGCAAGTTAGATCCTTATCTAAATGTGGATCCAGGCACGATGAATCCCAACCAACATGGCGAGGTTTTTGTGACCGAAGATGGCGCAGAAACAGACCTGGATCTAGGACATTATGAAAGATTTACCGGCGTGGATGCTAGGCGTGGTGATAATATCACTACAGGGAAAATTTACTCCGACCTTATCACAAAAGAACGCAGAGGAGAATACTTGGGCGTTACCGTTCAAGTTATTCCTCACGTAACAGACTTAATCAAAAATTTTATATTGTCTAATACCGATGATGTAGACTTCACTTTATGCGAAATTGGTGGCACAGTTGGGGATATAGAAGCGCAACCGTTTTGCGAAGCAATTAGGCAACTTGGGTACCAATTAGGTAAAGAAAAATCCCTCTACTTGCATTTAACCTTGGTGCCATATATCCCAACTTCGAAAGAGCTGAAAACAAAGCCCACACAACATTCCGTTAAAGAGCTACGCTCCATTGGGATTCAGCCTGATATTTTATTATGCCGTTCACAAAAGCCAATTTCAGAATCAGACCGCACGAAAATAGCGTTATTCTGCAACATGACTAAGGAAACTGTAATCCAAGGGCTGGACCAAAAAACTATATACCACGCCTTACTTGACTATCACAAAGAGGGCCTGGCAAAACAAGTGCTAAAATCCTTTGGCCTACCCCATGATGACTCCAACTTCAACATACAAAAATGGCAGGAGATTGTAGAGAATCTTGAAAACCCTAAAGATGAAGTGAGGATAGCTGTTGTTGGTAAATACACAAAACTCAAGGATTCTTACAAATCACTGATCGAAGCCTTACACCATGCAGGCATTCAGCATCAACATAAGGTAAAAATTGTTTGGATCAATGCCGGCAATTTGCATGAGGACAACATTAAGGAAAAGCTCTCTGCCATTGATGGAATTTTGGTGCCTGGTGGCTTCGGGGTGCGAGATACCGAAGGAAAGATTTTAGCAATCAAGTATGCGCGCACTAATAAAATTCCATTCTTTGGAATTTGTCTAGGCATGCAGCTAGCGATGGTGGAATTTGCAAGAAATGTACTTTCTATAAAAGATGCATCTTCTACGGAGTTTGGATACGATTGCACACCAATTATTGCGATTATGGATGAATGGGATAAAGATGGCAAAGTAGTTAAGCGCTCGCACGATTTAGGCGGCACAATGCGCTTAGGCGCATACCCTTGCAATTTGCAAAAAAAATCCAAGGCCTATGCCGCATATGGTGCAGCTTCAATTTCAGAGCGACACCGCCACAGATACGAATTTAATGTAAAATTTAAAGAACAATTCGAAAATCATGGGATGATGATCTCCGGAATGTCTCCAGACGAAACTCTAACTGAAATTGCGGAACTTAAAGATCACCCTTGGTTCATTGGCGTGCAATTCCACCCAGAGCTGAAGTCTAGGGCTTTCGCCCCACATCCATTATTTAATGCCTTTATCGAACATGCTATTGCATCATAAGCAGCTATATAGATGCTTATACAGGGCGACCGCATTAAAATTCAGAAGCAACGGCGTTACAACACGAACATGGATAAAAGCTTCAATTAATACCTTGTAATTTAAAGCAAAAACCTCTAAAATCTTCGCTGTGAATGTGGCGCTCCATCTACTCATAG
>JAJTHY010000109.1 GCA_021298045.1 Candidatus Jidaibacter sp. | reverse complement strand
AGATCACTTAGGAGAAAGTATCATAAAGATTTGTCTACCTTCCATCTTGGGCTCTACTTCCACCTTTGCATTCTCTAACAAAGCTGCTTTAAATTTATTTATCACCGCAAAGCCAACTTCGTCATGAGTAATTTCCCGACCTTTAAATTGTAAAGATACTCGCACCTTATCGCCTTCGCTTAAAAATTTAATCGCATTGCGTAACTTAACTTGATAGTCGCCCTCAGCAATAGTGGGGCGAACTTTTATTTCCTTGGTCTCTACCACTTTTTGCTTTTTCTTAGCAGCTTGAGCTTTTTTCTGTAGCTCATATTTATACTTGCCATGGTTCATAATTTTGCATACCGGAGGTTTTGCATTTGGAGATATCTCCACCAAATCCAAGCCTCGCTCCATTGCTAGCCTTAAAGCCGCATGGGGAGACATTACTCCAAGCATTTCACCATTCTCATCGACCACTCGGATCTCAGGAGAGTTAATTTCACGATTACATCTAGGTGTATCCTTAAGAATACTAGCTATTTTAAACTCCGTATTAGTTATAAAGGTGGTTTTATTTCATTAGTAAATTTACTAATAAATTCTGAGATTTCAAGGTTTTCTTGAGTTGTTTCCCCGAATCTGCGCACAGCCACATGCTGCTTGGACGCTTCTTCTCTTCCAAGTACAAGTATTGTAGGCACTTTTAATAATGAGTGCTTACGAATTTTGTAGTTGATTTTCTCATTACTCAAATCAAGTTCAACTCTTATATCTCTTAATCTTAGCTGATCATAAACTAATCTCGCATATTCATCAACTTCATTAGTGATAGTTGCAATAACTACTTGAGTTGGAGCAAGCCATAGAGGCAATTTACCAGCATAATGCTCTATTAATATCCCTATAAAGCGCTCTAAAGAGCCAAAAATAGCTTGATGCAACATAACTGCATGGTGCTTTTGCCCATCCTCGCCAATATAATATGCTCCCAAACGCTCTGGTAAATTTAAATCAACTTGCAAAGTTCCTATTTGCCAATCACGACCTATCGCATCACGTAAGGCGAACTCTAGTTTTGGTCCATAAAATGCACCTTCTCCTACGTTTAGCGTACATTTCAATCCCGCACTTTCTGCAGCACTTTGTAAAGCTGCTTCCGCTTTATCCCATACTTCATCTGAACCGATACGCTTTTCAGGTCGGTCAGAAAATTTGATGTGAATATCATCAAAACCAAAATCTCTGTAAACTAACAAAATTTGTTCGCATATTTTTTTGCACTCATCCATCAACTGCTCTGGTGTGCAAAAGATATGAGCATCGTCTTGGGTAAAAGCTCTAACCCTCATCAACCCATGCAAGGCTCCAGAAGGTTCATATCTATGGACTTTCCCAAACTCAGAAAGCCTAAGTGGCAGATCACGGTAGCTTCTAAGCTCGCTTTTATAAACTTGAACGCCTCCTGGGCAACTCATTGGCTTAATAGCGTAAATCTTTTTCTCATCGCCAGATTCTGCGGTAAACATGTTTTGGCCAAATTTTTCCCAGTGACCAGATTGTTCCCACAAGCATTTGTCCATTACCTCAGGTGCGTTGCTTTCTTGATTATTAGCAAATTTTTGCCTCCTCTTCATATCAACCACCAAAGTTTGGAATATTTGCCAACCTTTAGGATGCCCAAATACAGCACCTGGTGCTTCATCCTGAAAATGGAACAAACCCATTTCGCGGCCAACTCTTCTATGATCTCGCTTTTCAGCTTCCTCAAGCTGAGTTAGGTAAGTGTCTAATTCCTGTTGCGTGCCCCAAGCGGTGCCGTAAATTCTTTGCAACATCTCGTTGTTACTGTCTCCACGCCAATACGCGCCAGAAACACGCAACAATTTAAATGCACGAATTCTTCCGGTTGAAACAGCATGAGGGCCGCGACACAAATCTATGAAATCACCCTGACTATACAGGCTAACTTCTTCGCCCTCTGGAATGCTTTCAATGAGCTGCACTTTATAATTTTCGCCAATTTTTTTGAAGTAAGCTATAGCTTCATCGCGGCTCATAACTATGCGTTTGAACTCCAGGTTACGTTCCGTAATTTCTTTCATACGAGCTTCTATCTTTGGAAGATCTTGCTCAGTAATTGGCGCGGATGCAAAGAAATCATAATAAAATCCATTCTCAATTGCAGGCCCTATGGTAAGCTGCCAGTCCGGGTATAGCTCCTTAACTGCTTGAGCCAAAATATGTGCAGCATCATGGCGGATAATCTCAAGGCCTTCTTCTGAATCTGCAGTGATAATTTCAATATTTGCAGGATTTTCGATTTTATGAGTCAGATCTAACTGCGCACCATTTACCTTAATTGCAATCGCCTTTTTCTCTAAAGACTTACTGATGCTAGCAGCGATATCAAGGCCGCTACTTCCTTGTTTAAACTGGCGCTTAGAGCCGTCAGGAAAGCTAATGTCGATCATAAAACTTTATAATTTATATTCCAATGGATCCAGAGTAAAGACAACTATGCAATAATTT
>JAJTHY010000115.1 GCA_021298045.1 Candidatus Jidaibacter sp. | reverse complement strand
TTATGATTACTCAGCTCCCGAGATAATTTCAGAGTTTTGACGGAAGGACTAATGATGATCGTGCGAGCAACCCGATTTGCAGGTAGCGTCTAGATCAGCCCTGGTAGGGTGATCTTTGGTCTTAAGGAATTTCTCTATCTTTTTAATCAACATATTACGCTTAAGTGGAGACTGATGCTCGGCTATAGTTATGCCATTGGTATGATCTATCTCATGTTGTATGCACGCTGCAAGCGTTGGCGCATCTGTCTCAATTATATGCTCATTGCCAAATTCATCTTGGTATTGAGCCTTCACGTATACACTCCTTCGCACAACCGCTTCAATTCCCGGCAATGAAAGGCACCCTTCTGTAGAATCAAATTTCTGCTCTGAACTTTCCAGTACCTTCGCGTTCACCATAAATAATGGAGATCCTCTAAGGGGATAGCCTTTTTCACCCTTAGGATCATCATACTTTACTATCGCATCATGATTTATGTAGATGATTTTTTGCATATACCCTATTTGAACTCCAGCAAGACCCCAGCCGTGGAATACTTTAGTTGCCTTTTCCATGTTGGAAAGACGCGTGCGTAAAGCATCATCAAACTCAACTACCTCAGCGGAAGCGGTTTTAAGACGGATGTCTGGGTAAATTACTAAGCTTACAATATTAGGCATCTTCATTAATATTTCATTATACGTGGCAGGAGCGAGAGGAATCGAACCCCCAACCCCCGGTTTTGGAGACCGGTGCTCTACCAATTGAGCTACACTCCTATATAGGCGGACTCAAGATAGCTTAAAGCCCGTGCAAAAGCAATTATTTTTTCGTGTTCAGTTCAGGCAAGTCAAGAACTCTCAGCCCAAAGCTCGCAGCAGCGGCGCGATAAGTTACGGATTCTGGCGATGAACGATGCACGCTCGGTTACGCTGATAACCCCTCTGGCCTCCATTACATTGAATACGTGTGATGCCTTTAAGCATTGGTCAAAGGCCGGCTGAGCTATTCCTGCTTCTGTTAAGCGCAAACTTTCTTTTTCATAGATATCGAATAAATTTCTAAGGCTATCGGTATCGGCATATTCAAAGTTATATTTGCAATATTCCACTTCCTGGCGCTTGAATACATCAGCATAGGTTACGCCTTTATCATTCCATTTTAAATCCCAAACGCTATTCACTCCTTGAATAAACATGGCCAAACGTTCAAGACCATAGGTCAGCTCACCTGGGATCATCTTAATAGCCATCCCCCCGATAAACTGCATATAGGTGAATTGCAAAACCTCCATACCGTCACACCAAACTTCCCACCCCAAACCTGAGGCTCCTAATGTTGGGTTTTCCCAGTCATCCTCTACAAATCTGAAGTCGTGCTTATCCGGATGAAGCCCAAGCGCGGCAAAGCTTTCCAAACAAAGCTCCTGGATATTATCTGGCGATGGCTTCAGTATTACCTGCATTTGGTAATAGTGCTGCATACGGTTTGGGTTTTCCGCATACCTGCCATCTGTTGGGCGTCTACATGGTTGCACATAAACAATGTTCCAAGGTTTCGGCTCTAAAGCCCTCAAGGTGGTTGCAGGATGGGAAGTTCCAGCCCCAACTTCTATATCATAAGGTTGCAGCAGTATACAGCCCTTCTCGGTCCAAAATTTTTGCAAATTAAATATTAAGTCCTGAAAATACATTACTCAACCACAAAGAATTTTTTCATAAATTTATCTATAAAAAACACCAACATAAGCGCAACAGGAAAACTGACCACTACATTCACAGCAAAAATTTTAAACCACATGTCAAAGAAATCCAATCCCAATTTCCATATGTGCATGAAAAGAGACATAAAAAATGACATTCCAGTACTTATTAAAAAAGTAAACAAAGTGCGAAAAGTTATTGGACTTATTTTCATTTATAAATTACCTAATATTTGCAATAGAAGCCCCTAAAACTAGTTTAGAAAAAACTATGAATACCGGCAAGTATATCAAGTTTAGACCAAACATCATCATTAAATAAACCGGATTATCTATAGCATTTATACAAAGGATTAAAGCCGGGACAATCAGTGGTATCGCAAGTATATACTGAGCAATCTTATTTGCAAAGCTTAGTGTAATAAGAGATACAAAGAAAATTACTGCAGCAAGCATTGGTAGCAGCAACACAAGTGCAATCAATATCGATATAAAGAGTGGCAGCTCAATTCCAAACATTACCATTGCTATCAGCAACAATATAATCGAGATCGCAAAAGCGATGGCACTAAATGTTATTAGCTTAGCTATTACTATCCAATAAGGATTAACCCCACTAAGATAGATAAGCTCAAGCATGCCATCCTTTTTATCCTTTTGGATTAGTTGGTCTGAAAGCATTATAAGGCTTATAATAATAACACTAAGCGTAATGCCAATGACAACATCTGCGCCCATTTTATAAGGCCCCATAGCGATTTGGAAAATTGTAAGCAAAAGGGTGGCAAAGTAAATTGGCATAGCCAGCTCCGACACACTACCGGTGAACACCTTGAAGTACAAACTAAATAAGTGTAACAAGTTGTATTTACTAAGGTTTTTAAGCATCGGGCATTAACCTAATGTAGCTAAAGCGGTATGGAATCTCGTCATTGCGAAGGCGTGAACCGACTGCGGCAATCCATCCCCTTTGTGCATACTAAAACGCCGAGTTCAACAAATCCTTCGGCAATCCAGCTGCGCTTGAAATTTTTTCCATTTCTTCAGCAGTTTTAGCATCAGCATTTTTCTTGGCATTATTGAGTGCTGTCACTATTAAATCTTCCAACATCTCTTTTTCACTAGGGTCCAACAAAGAGTTGTCTATATCAATTTTCTTTAGTTCTCCTTTGCATGTGCAAACGGTTTTTACCATGCCGCCCCCAGAAACACCTTCTACTAATTCGTTTTCTAGTCGTTTTTGCAACTCCATAACTTTTTGTTGTAGCATTTGCGCTTGCTTCATGGCTTGTTGAAAATTTTGCATTTAGTCCCCTTTTATTATTAATTATTTTGCAATTTGATATCAGCTATCTCAAGCCCTGTAAAGGCTTTTAGCATCTGCTTCACAGATTGGTGCTCTCTAACTCCTTCAAGTTGCTCGTTCACTGCAACTTTATGTTTTTGCGCTATTGTGCTATCCCCATCCTCTGTTGAGGTAAGTACCGTCCAAACATCACCCGTTATCTTCTCAAGCACTTCTTTTAACAAGGTATGGAAATTCTTCGGTGCGCCTTCAAGCAGATTCAATGCAATGCGCCCAGCTTCCATTTTAACCAATTTCACATCACTCCTTAAGTGATGACACATTACCATCTCATCATGCTCAAATAAAAGCTTTTCAACATCCTCTATGCTCTTCAGCTGCATCTTGCTATTTTGATTAGAAATGGACTGGCTGCTTGACGGCTTTTGCATAGGCGTCGCATCTTCATTTTTTGATTTCAACTTTTTGATTAAGTCTTCTGGTGATGGTAAGTTTGATATATGCATAATTCTTATAAGCAACATCTCCAATGCCACCATGGGGTTAGGGGCACTGCGAACTTCTTCAAACCCTTTGAGCAACATCATCCAGATTCTATTTATCTTGGATACATCAGCAAGTGTAAGGAAATTTTCAACACGGCCTTTATCAAACTCTGGCAACAGATCCATGCCTTTATGGTCAACTTGAGCCTTTGCTACAGAATGGGTAATCGTCATTAGATCCTGCGTAATGAGGAGCGGATCAGCACCATGCGAGTACAAATCACTCATCTTAGTTAAGCAATTTGCCACTTCATTTTTAAGCAAGTTTTCATATAGCATATATAGATCTTCATTGGAGGAAAGCCCCAACATTTCCCGCACTGATGAAGCAGTTATGTTCCCACCAGTGTGGGAGATTGCCTGATCTAAAATCGAAAGGCCATCCCGCACAGATCCATTGGCCGCGTTTGCAATCATCTTAATAGAATCATCATCTGCCTTAAACCCTTCTTTATCTAAAATGGAGATAAAATGCTGTATCAATTCATCTATACCCACCCTTTTTAAGTCAAATCTTTGGCAACGCGAGAGTATCGTAAGGGGAATTTTTTTGATCTCGGTTGTGGCAAAAACAAATTTCACGTGCATTGGCGGCTCTTCCAATGTTTTCAAAAGCGCGTTGAATGCACTGTTTGAAAGCATGTGGACTTCATCTATAATATAAATTTTAAAACGCGCAGAAGTTGGGCGATACCTAGCGTTTTCTATGATTTCACGAATATCATTAACTCCAGTATGGCTTGCCGCATCTATCTCAATGATATCCTGGTGTCTATCTTCAGCTATCGCAACGCAGTGATAGCACTTTCCACATGGACTAGTTGTGATAGCGCCTTTACCATCTTCACCAACACAGTTTAGCGCCCGCGCAATAATCCGCGCAGTTGTAGTTTTGCCAACCCCTCTAATGCCTGTAAGCAAGAAAGCATGAGCTATACGATTGCTTTGTGCAGCATTAGTAAAGGTTTTGATTAAAGCGTCTTGGCCAATCATATCACTAAACTTGGTAGGGCGATATTTTCTGGCAAGCACTAGGTAATGGTCGGTATTACCGGCATTCAATTCTTCCTGCTCAAATAACAAACTTTCCATATAATATCTTTGCAACTAACTTTATGAGAAGTTATATTACCAATTAAAATTTTAGATATCAATTAACATTAATGTTTGCGACTCAAAATACCAATACTGAAGAGTCTATTGAAAGGCTTAGGTTAATAAGAAGTGAAAATGTGGGCCCCCAAACCTTCAAGCGATTACTTAATGCCTTTGGCACTGCAACAGATGCAATTGCTCAATTACCAACGCTATCAGCACGTGGTGGGCTTAAGCGCAAAATTACCATTTGCTCGAAAAGCGCCGCAGAAAATGAATTGCAGAAAATAGAAGATTTTGGTGCTAAGCTACTGTTTTGGGATGACCCAAAATATCCAGAAAGTTTAAGATCGATAGAAGACTATCCCCCGGTGCTCACTGTATTTGGAAATGAAGCATTACTACAAAGCCCGAAGATCGTAGGCATAGTAGGATCTAGAAACGCATCTGCAAATGGATGCTACATGGCAAGAGATATTGCGAAGAAATTAGCTGACCAACAAGTGGTTATTGCTTCAGGGCTCGCAAGGGGGATTGATGCTTGCGCACATGAAAAAAGCTTGCAGTCTGGCACTATCGGCGTAATTGCAAATGGAATAGATGTAATATACCCAGAGCAAAACAAAGCCCTGTATAAAGCAATTGCAGAAGAAGGGGTTATAGTTACTGAGTATCCTTTTTCTAGCCAACCCATTGCTAGAAATTTTCCGCAGCGTAATCGCATCATTTCTGGGCTCAGCAAGGCTGTAATTGTGATTGAAGCTTCACAAAAATCGGGGTCCCTAATAACCGCCAGTTATGCTAAAAAACAAAATAGGAAAGTTTTTGCCATACCGGGTTCTCCGCTAGACAGCAAATATTCGGGATGCAACCTGCTTATTAAAGCCGGAGATGCTTCCTTGTTTTTATCGGAACAAGATGTAATAGACTATCTAAGTAGCGCCACCAAATCGTTTTTTTCTGATCAGTCTCAAGCAATTCCAACTACTTTTGTTCGCATACCCAATGAAGATGAACTTGAGAAATTCCGCCCAGTTCTACAAAACGCCATTGGGTTTTGCCCCACTTCTATAGAAGAAATCATAATAGCTACGCAAATACCATACTATGCGCTAAATATTCTGCTTTTGGAATTGGAACTAGCTGGGCAAATTGAACGCTCTTATGGTAATAAAGTTAATAGAATAGCTTTACCTAACCCATTGTAAATATTATAAATATAGACAGTCCTATCTGCATAACGCGCAATACGAATGTTGAGATTAATTCTAGAGAAATCCAATAATAGTTTTCAAGTCTCAATTGGTGACGAAGGCGCGGTCGTACTTTATACCAAAAGCGGGGCGGTTCAAACCCGGCTGTTCATTAAAAACACTGAACCACACAACGTACAGAAGCTAGCCCATTTGCTAAGCGCCGATCCTGATGCCTATATAAGCTTATATCTCGACACCATGGATCAGTCATATGTTCAACGTAGGGTTACAGGCACTAATGCTTTTTCTGTTTATAAAATTGCACAAAGGCAATTACATAATGAAATTCCCAAAAACTACCTAAAAACTTGCGTTTCTTTGGGCAAAAGAAGAGGCGATGATTGGGTTTATACTTTTATAGCGGTAGCATATGAACCCCCATTATCAAAATGGGTAGAGTTTTTTGGGCAATATGAAAATGTCATAGAGGGAATATACTTTTTGCCATTAGAGCTAGGTTCCTTTATCAAGGACTTGCGCAAAGATACATCACCCTCCTCATCACCACAAAAAATTGGCTGGGAACTTTTAATAAGCCAGAGCAAAGCCAGCGGCTTTAGACAATCTGCATTTCTTGATGGAGAGATCGTGTTTAGCAGGATAGTAACTGGCATTCTAGATCCTGATATCAATATTGCCACAGGCAATTTAGAGCAATCAATCGTGGACTGTGTAGACTACATGAAAAGACTTAATATCAGCTCAGAAAGTACTATAAAAGTATATTGTATAGTCTCCCAAGAGATTGGTTCTGCTATTAGGGAAAGCGTATTGAAAGTTAATGCCTTGGAAGTGCTGACATCATACTCTGCCGCTATGAAGCTAGGGATTGTAGATGTAGCAGAACCCAAAGATAAATTCTTCGACCCACTATTCCTAACTCATGCTGCAAGTGTTACTTCGCATAAAGGCCGAATGCATGTTGAGCAAACCTTGCCTATATTTAGGTGGTTGGTGTTTGTTAGCGCAATGAAAAAGTTGTTACAAATAGGTATTCCTATCACTGTATTATTTACAGTAATAAACCTCTACATAGCTTTAAGTAACTACCTGGATTTTAATGATGCCAAAAGTCAGGCCGCCATTATCGAAACGAAAATTGCTGACAAAAACACTCAACTAAAAGCACTGCAAAATAAATTTACCCCAGCAATGCCTTTAGAGAAGATCAGTGCGATTGTTGATTTATATAAATTTATTACACCCCCTAATGAAGGTCCTATTGACGCGGCATTAAAAATATCTGAAGTGCTGCCTTCACATGTGCGGATACGAGATATAAAATGGTCTTATTTCGATCCGTCCTTGCCAAGGTTCACTCTAATGAAAATCAATAGGCAAATTGATATTAATGATAAAAAAGATTTTCGCGTACTTATAACCATGGAAGCTGAATTCATTAACTCAAAAGCCGTACGCAAAGATTTTGAAGATATTAAGATTGCATTACATAATGCCCTGCAAGCCAAATTTAATTCTGCAAATGTAACTATGGATGTCTTGAGCGGTAGCACTTTCAACATCACAATAGCCTATCCAAAGTCTATGGAGAATGCACAACTAGAAATGGGAGATTTTTAACAAATGTTTTTCTCGGAAGCTAGATTTAGAATTTTGCAAAAAAGCTTTTTCCATCTGAGCATAATGTTAATTGCTCTGGTTGCGCTTTCAATATCTCTGGTCATGAATTCTAAAAGCACATCTAATTTAAATAATGCACATACTACTGTTTTAAAGTTGCAAAAGCAAAATAGGGAATTCAGAGAATTGCTAACAAAATATCAAGCCAATATCAAAAGCTGGGATGAAGGACTCTATCGAAAAAAAAGAGAGGGTCTTAATCTACAACTTGCCAGAGAGAAAATTGAAAATTTGAGAATTAAAAATAACATTTATAATCTATCTGCTAACCTAACTAGCCCAAATGTGCGCAGTGACATTCGCGGACTTAAGTTCGCTAAATTAGTTTATTCCAGAATGAATATCTCCTTAAGTGCCCATTCGGATACAGATATTTTACATTTTGTAAGTAATTTAAGCCAAGAGCTTACAGGCGTTTTGCAATTCATCAACTTGGAAATGAAAGTTGTAAAGCCAAATAAGATTAGAGCGAACATTGGATTTATATGGCAAAATTTAGAAGATGAGTAAAAGAGCAATTATTATTGGCGGGTGTCTTATTGGCATAATCAACTCTGCTTTTGCTATACAAGATAGAAGCAATGATAGTGAATATATTATGCCTTCAATTCTTGAGCAGAGCGAGGTGGATAGCTTTAATTTCGAAGTGTTTGAAAGTGTGGATCAAAATCAATTTGACTTACCAGATTGCTCAATTTCAATACCTAACCTGCAAGCTTGTATACCGCATGCGTGCAAATTGAAGACTGCATTCGGAGATATGTTTATTAAAGTCAAAGGCATGCAGGGGAAGAAATGTCTTTATGTAGAGCGTACTTTAGGGATAGATGGAATAAATTGTCAATTTGCAAAAAATGACCTTCCTCAATTAAATGGTTTATTTGCAAAACGTTTGCAGAAATTATCTGGTCTTAACATAGCTTTAGATGAAGCAGCTGTTTTAAACTTACACAATATATTCAAAAACAATTGCGCCTCAGTGCCGGATTATAATCTGAGCAAGACAATTCCTCTTAATAAAATCAATACAAATGAAGTAGATCCGGAGTTTGCGGATATGGGGCTTAAGAAGAAAACTTATCATACCCAGGCGCGCCCCCCCGCAACCCCTTATGATAGCAACAATCATATTGAGAATTTAAAGAATTATAAGTCAATAATGCTGCCGCCGAGTGATACTGTTTCTCAAAAGTGATGCCCTTACTCCCGTCACTGCGAGGAGCCAAACGGCATTGTTGCAGTTCACTCTTTTCCTCACCCTC
>JAJTHY010000112.1 GCA_021298045.1 Candidatus Jidaibacter sp. | reverse complement strand
CTAGGATCTTTGACATCTCTAAAATGATCTAAAAAACTAACTGCCACTTCTTTCATACGCATTCTCCATAAATATATTGAATGCTTACTTAATATTACTTTAATCTCTATTTTACTACGATTTTAATGCGGTTGCCCTGCAGATAATACGATAAAAAAGAGAGCGCCTACCTAAAACCCAAGGTTTTCTTTTGTAAAGTAGTCGGCAATCAATTCCCAAAGATCTATTATTTAACTATTTCCCAAGTGCCATCTGGATTGCGACATGCAGTACCATGACCAGATTGCGCCTTGCCACCCACTTGTATGTTTTGGGTGTATTCTCTACAGTATCTGCCGCCGTTATCATAAGTTTTTGTTGGCGTTATACTTCCGGATGCTCCACTATCTGGATTTTTCCAAGAAGAAGTGGTGCCGACTCGGTTGTACTCAAGCGCCTGGGTTTGAGTGCGATTATGATACATTACATCATTTTTATCTAAAGATTTGCCAATCTCACTACCGAATGCTGCTCCCAAAAGCGTGCCACCAATAATTGCAGCTGTATTTCCCGAACCTTTGCCAACATTAGAGCCTATCACCCCCCCAGCAATTGCGCCGGTTACCCCTAATAACTGCGATTTACTAATCTCACCAGCCTCATTAGTTTGACAGCCTGATAAAAGAGTGGCAATAGCAAAAGTAGCAATAGATTTAGTAATAAAATTCATAGACATAGGCTCGCAAATAGATTTCTCGAAGAAGATATCATTAGAATTCAGAACCGTCTACTATTTTTTCTCAGGTTGCAGCATCTGACCAAACAACGATTCAACCTGGTCAAGCCTTGCTAATGCATTGGAGCAATATTCAACTTTGTTAGTGATATAAGCTAAATTCAAAGACTCTAATACACTAAAAAACAACCGATGTAACAGCGACATAATTGCTTGAGATTCTATATCATGAGTTACTGAAAAACCTCTCATAAATTCTTCTATAATTGTTTTAGTTTTTAGATAGATTTCAGTTATAGAATACTTTAATTCTGTCGACTCATTTGAAAGCCCTTTACCCTTAGCATTTTTAATTTGCATCATTCTCTTTTCCATATCCATAATGCCTTGAATATTCGATCTTATTTTTTCTATAGCCTTTATATATATTTTTATGCCATCTTGCTCAGATATATACATTTGGTTAGCATAACCTTTAGGTGCGCTCTCAGTGTCCTGAGCCATCTGTTTCAAAGTTATAAATGAGGAAAAGTCTGGAGATATGTGCTTCATGATTTATTCATCGCCTTTTGTTGTGCTTCAATCATAGCTATAGTAGCGTTGGCCTTTGCTACTTGCGCTTCCATTTTAGCGTATTTTTTAACCAACTGGTCCTTATGAGATTCTAATTCTCTTTCTTGTCTCTTAATAGCATTATTTTTGTCATGATTTTCTTTTATCAAAGAATCAATTGAAGTTTGCAATGGTGAATTCCCCGAATGTGAGCCAGTAGCATTATTAACCAAACTATATAATCTATCCGCCACCCCACGCTGTATAGTTATACTAATATTGTCGCTCCCTAAGCCTGAATAGCCAAATTCATAACCATTCATAAATGAACCGGGAATGCCTACTATAAGCCCACCCTTAGTCAAATCATTTTGATCTGTTGGGATAAATTGCATATTAACACTAGCACCATTAAAAGTGGCGGTTACTATTTGAGCAGCACTTTTTGTAACATCGATATTGATTGAGAGTGCGCCATTTAATATTCCATCACCATGTTTATAGAGCTCAATTGCGCTAGGCGCACCAATTAGGCGATACTCAAAGTGAGAACAAACAGCATCAAAATTATTGCGCAAAGCGTTTTCTAAAGCAGATCTCGAAAGAGCTAATAAATTATTATATTGCGGCTCTCCCGTGTAGGGATTGGGAGGAACTTCGTCAATCGAGGTAATACCAAAATTTCCCGTTACCTCACTTAGATACGCCACCTGGGAAGCGATCAATGAAATATTGGTTGCCAAGTTACTGATATAATAATCATTCCTTATTTTTGCATTTGGGTAATATTTACCATCTCCATCAACCGCTTGTTGTTGAGCTATGAACTTATTTAATGAATTATAACTATCCACAAAATTTTGTATGGCATTAGCTGCGGTTTCAATATCATTTGTGATCAACGCATTTATTTGGAAATACTGCTGAGTGGGTGCTGGTGTGTATATTGTGGTTTTAGTGGGCTTTAATAGATTAAAAGTTACGCCATCTATAAAATCTGAAATTATGTTTGTGGGGCGCTGGACTGCAATATTATTGTAAGTAAAAATAGCATCCTGCGCTGGTTGCAAAATTGCTCCACCAGTTATTATATTGTTCAGCACATTTGATGCGTCGGTTATTACTATATCATTTGCCAATCCCGTCGCACCGGATTGTATTAGCAATTTATAAGAACCACTAGAGGGTGATATAATTTGCGCTGTAACTTTGGTGGCGGGACTGATTGCATTGATATTGCCCATAATTGTGCTCAAAGAATCATCTTGCTGCACAGTTATGTTTTGGCCGTTTATCTGAAAGGTGCCTGGGGAGAATA
This sequence comes from Candidatus Jidaibacter sp., assembly GCA_021298045.1. Classification (GTDB taxonomy): domain Bacteria; phylum Pseudomonadota; class Alphaproteobacteria; order Rickettsiales; family Midichloriaceae; genus JAJTHY01. The sequence goes on along the minus strand of JAJTHY010000112.1, from coordinate 3,050 downwards.
AGTTTGTGTTAACAGGGTTGCCAACTATATTGGTTGCAGAGGAGGTTGAGCTTGAAAATCCCACAGTAGTCATAATCTTATTTTGAGCCACCTGGTTGATCTGCAAATCAAATGCACCTAGTGTTGCATCACTTGCAGCTGAAATCACAATAAATTTATTCGGATCCTCCGCGGTTGTGGAGCTCAAATTTACCAATATTGCCTGCAGAGCGCCAGGGGTATCTAGAAAATTCTGCGCACCCTTAAGCGATGCTAATGAATCCTGAAATTCACTTACCAGAGTCTTTAATTGCGTAAGCGCCTGAATTTTTTCATTATTGAAAACGACTTTATCACGATCCAGGCTAATGGGTTTTTCACGCTTTTCCATTTCAGCTTTTATCATGGCTTCTGTGTCTACCCCAGAATTTATCCCAGATCTACGGGTTTGCCCAGCAGTACCACCAAAATCTATTTTTTTCATAACCATACTCCGTTAATTTGAAAATTTGGTTCGTCGCATCCATCCGCACCTATTGGCATAGGCTTAAGGTGCTCGCAATTGCTACTCCTTCCACTTTTCCAAATTCCCTGTCGTCTACCACTCTTGATTTATTATAGGTATGCACCAGATTCAACATTGCCTATGCAATAATCATGCCATCTTGGCAGCTACTTGGGATTTACCAAACTCTCAATCCTTATATTATGGTTGGTATAAACGCATATGTCGGCTGCTATTTTCATAGATCTTTCCACAATTTGACGAGCAGTTAGTTTATTCTGATCAATCAAAGCTCTCGCAGCCGCCAGCGCATAATTGCCGCCAGAACCAATGGCAGCTATTCCACCTTCAGGCTCTAGAACATCTCCGTTGCCAGAAACCATTAGAATAATATCTTTATCTGCAACTATAAGCATTGCTTCCAATCTACGTAGATATTTATCTGTGCGCCAATCTTTTGCCAATTCAACAGCGGCACGCACCAGCTGCTTAGGATGCTTTTCTAGCTTAGCCTCTAAGCGTTCAAAAAGGGTGAAGGCATCAGCTGTAGAGCCAGCGAAGCCTGCTATAACCTCACCTCCTGCCAATGTTCTAAGCTTATTAGCGGTAGACTTCATAACAGTGTGCCCCAAGCTCACCTGGCCATCACCACCAATTACGGTCTCCCCATCTTTTCGCACACAGATAATTGTTGTTGCGTGCCATGAATTGTTATTGCTCATATAAGTCTCATTAATAATTTCACATTGTACAGTATCTAAAAGTTGTTAATAATTCCATAGTTTCTTGCGGTTTTATCTATAAAAATCTTGCGTGTTGCTTATTAGAAGTTAGAATGATGTGGGTTATAAGTTTTAAGTACTTAGATGATGGATATCAATATTAGCGAAAGTTTGTTCTTATTTCTCCCGGAAATAGTAATGGTTTTAGGTGCGATGAGCGTACTTATGCTTGGCGCTTTTGGTTGGCTTCGCTTTGCCCCCGTTTTCGCTATAGCAATAACTTCAATTGTAGCGTTTTTAACAATTAGCACTAACCATGTAGATGCCAAATCCTTCGGTGGCATGATGCACTTGAATGCATTCATAAACTATGGAAAAGCACTAATTACCATAGCATCAACATTTATCCTTTTGCTGATGTTTCACGAAAAGCGCAAGTTTGAATTGCCTGTGCTGGTTATGCTTTCAACTGCGGGTATGATGCTCCTAGTTAGCGCAAATTCTCTTTTAACATTATACATAAGCTTAGAGCTTATGAGCCTACCTTCTTATATAATGGCGGCGTTTGATCGGGAGCGCTCCAGATCAACCGAAGCTGGAATGAAATATTTTATTTTAGGCTCCATTGCTTCTGGGTTGTTTTTGTTAGGAACTAGTTTTGTATATGGTTTTACTGGTGCAATTAATTTCGATGGTATCTACGACTATTATGTTACCATCAGCTCTGATGCTGAGTCTACCGCAATGCCTATTGGGTTTTTAATTGGCCTAGTATTCATAATTGTTGCCATGTCCTTTAAAATATCCGCTGCACCATTTCATATGTGGGCGCCAGATGTTTATCAAGGGTCCCCCACTATTGTCACCACTTTTTTTGCTTCGGCACCTAAGATAGCGGGTTTTATGATTTTAATTAAGCTTTTGCTCGATCCATTTTCCCAGTTATATGTGCAGTGGCAGCAAATTGTGCTTGTCATTTCTATAGCATCGATGTTTGTGGGATCCTTAGGTGCAATTATGCAGCGTAATTTCAAACGACTTTTAGCATACAGCTCTATAGGGCATGTTGGCTTTATGCTGTCTGGAGTTGTTACTGCTGAAAACGAAGGTGTACAAGGCGTTCTAATTTATATGGCAATTTATCTAACCATGACACTTGCAACATTTGCTTGCTTGCTGCTATTGAAAAAAGATAAGAAGCTTATAGAAGATATTTATGATCTTGCGGGTTTAGCTAAATCCCATCCAAGTGTGGCTTTAGGGCTTGCAGCACTTATGCTTTCTATGGCGGGGATCCCTCCTATGGCTGGATTTTTTGCGAAATTTTATATTTTAATTCCGCTGATTAAAACCGAGATGTATTCACTGGCAGTAACATTTGTAATTGCCAGCGTTATCTCTGCTTTTTATTATCTTAAAATTATAAAGATTGTATATTTTGATGCACAGAATAAGAAGCTTGAATTGACTGCCTCTCCTGTAATTAAAGCAACCATGCTTTTGGGTGTGGCATTTAATGTTTTATACATTTTTGCCCCAGCTGCATTAATAAATGCCGCAGAAGTTGCCAGCCTAGTACTGTTTAAATAATTTTTGTTGCACAATATAATTCCGGCTATTCGGCGCCGTTATCAAAAATATGCATAATATGTGTGCATTTATCAAAAATATTGTTATAATACAGCATATTAAACAATAACGGCTTAAAAAATGAATGCAATGATTAATCCCCTAACCAACTCTTTATTTGCAGCAATAGAAGACAATAATTTTGAAGAAGTAAGTTCTTTAATTGCTCAAGGCGCTGATGTTAACGCTACTATTGAAGAAGGTTTCACACCGCT